>JBCCTG010000042.1:0-10265 GCA_039198735.1 Pseudomonadota bacterium
GCCAAATCCTGTCCCAGGCCCCATCACCAAAAGAGGTGCGGTGGCGACAGGTTTGCCGTCCTTGAGTGTCAGGTAGGAATGAGCCGTCATGGCCCCTGCGAAATACGCCTGTGCCTCGAAATCATTGATGAGGTGCACTTTTGTGAAACCGTGCTGTTTCTCAATCGCCTCGGCATGGACGACCCATCCCGAATTCGTGACCGTCACCTGACCGTTCTCAACGACCCCTGCTAAAGCAAGGCATGCAGCTTGCGGAGCGCTTGATTGGGTTTGCACATAAGCCGCGAGGGCGTCCGCGAATGTCCGGTAATCGGCAACGCGCAAGACCATGATATCGCGAAGACGCCCATCTGCCTCGGCCACCGCGAAGCGCGCATGGGTACCGCCAATATCACCGACGAGCAGCGCGCCATCAACCATGGCCCACCCTCTCCAAGATCCCCAGGCGAATGCCGTCGAAAACATATTGGGTGGCCAGCGCCATGAGCAGCATACCGAGCAAGCGAGAGATCATGTTCATCCCTGTCCGCCCCAGCGCCTTGGCAATTTGGCTCGATGACATCATCACCGGCACGGCAATGATCAGTACTGTGATCAATGCAGCGGCGACGCCAAGCTGCGCCGCAAGCGCGCTTTCGGCATATTGCGCCGAGGCTTCGCTCATCAACAGCATCATCGTTGCAATCGCGCCGGGCCCTGCAAGCATGGGAAGCGCCAAGGGAAAGAACGCGATGTTGTCCCGCGCGGAGGCCTTAGGCCCAGGGCGCTTAGCCTCGACCTCCTCGTCAGGATCGAAAAACATCCGAAAGCCGATCAAAAAAAGAAGAAGCCCGCCTGCAGCCCTGAAGGCGCTAAGCTCAACCCCCAGATGATGCAGCATGGAGGGCCCCAGGAACGCAAAGAAAATCAGAATGCTGCCGGAAATCAAGACAGCTTGGATCGCCACCGAAAGCCGCTCCTTGACCGTGTTGCCATGGGTGAGGGCGGCGAAAAGAGGGGCCACGAGGATAGGATCGATGATGATGAACAGCGTGACGAAAGCTGCCACATAAGACACCAGAAAACTTTGATCCATCGGCGTCATCTCCATCCAACACAACGAGGCTCGTGCGGTATCAAACCTGCGCGGCTTTCGCCACAGGCGCGGGATTTGAGAATAAATACTGACCCGCACTTCAGGAACGGTTAACGGGACCCCAATTGACGGCACGCCGTTTTCTCGCAGCACTCATGCTGAGCGGCCGCGCACCTTACCCCGCCGTGGCCATCATCCATAGAGCCGGTGACATGGATGTTTGCTCGACCAAGTGGGCGGCGGATCCATATTGGCCGACAACGCTTTAACGCCGGCCGAAGAGGCGTTCCACATCCTTGAGCTTGAGCTCCACATAGGTCGGGCGGCCATGGTTGCACTGACCTGAATGGGGTGTCGCTTCCATCTGGCGTAAGAGTGCGTTCATCTCTTCCGTGGTCAGACGGCGGCCCGCGCGCACGCTGTTCCGGCAAGCATGGTTGCCCAGGGTCTCGGCAATCAAATCCTTGATCGATAACCCCTCGCCAAGGCCTTGAAGATCGCAAGCGAGATCCTTGACAAGGCCCTTGATGTCGAACTCACCGAGGACCGCGGGAACCTCGCGAACAAGCACCGTGCCCGGACCGAAATCCTCGATCACCAAACCATAGGCCTCTAACTCTTTGCGCCGCTCCAGAAGTGCGACCGCTTCATCTTCGGGCAGCTCCACCACGTCAGGGACCAAAAGCGCTTGGCGTTGGGGCGGCACACCTTCGCTTGCGTCTTTGATCCGTTCATAGACCAAACGCTCATGCGCCGCATGCTGATCGACGATCACGAGACCATCCTCCGTCTGGGCCACGATATAAGTGTTGTGAAGCTGCGCCATGGCCGCGCCCAGAGGAAACTCGGCTGGTTCTTCGGCTTGAGCGGGTTGGGAAGCTGGCACATCGCGCGGCCGGACCGTTGGCGCTATGCCGAGGCCAGACCGGCGCTCGCTAAAACCAGGCAAAGCTACGGCTGGCTTTGGGTCTTCAGGAATAAAGGGGGCCTGCGGAACAATAGCTGCGCGCATAGCCTGGGCCGCAACCGTGGTGGAGGCTTTGTGACCAGCCTCGGCGATCGCTGCGCGTAAGCCGCTGACGATCATGCCGCGCACCAGGGCCGCATCGCGGAACCGCACCTCGGTCTTGGCGGGATGCACGTTCACATCCACAAGCTCAGGGGGCATATCGAGGAAGAGGCAAAGCAAAGGATGCCGATCCCGCGCCAGAAAATCAGCATACGCCCCGCGCACGGCGCCCACCATCAGCTTATCCCGCACAGGACGTCCGCGCACGAAAAGGTATTGGCGATCCGGCAGACCGCGATTGAAGGTCGGGACACCAGCAAACCCTGAAAGCGTCACACCGTCACGTTCTAACGTGACGGGCACAGCGTTTTGGCCAAAATCGCGCCCCATGATTGCCGCAAGACGCGCCAGATGACCCTCCGGCCCCGGTGTTTCTGCACGGTAGGAAAACCGCTGGCGACCATCCGTGGTCAGGGTGAAGGCCACGTCAGGCCGCGTCATGGCCAGGCGCTTCACCGCATCCACGGTGGCGGTGGCTTCGGCACGCTCACCTTTGAGGAATTTGAGCCGCGCAGGGGTTGCGAAGAAGAGATCATCGACCTCCACCCTTGTCCCTCGGCCTGCGAAAGACGCTGGACAGGGCTCATGCATCGCCCCGCCGCTGACGCGCAGACACCATCCCTCACCGCCTTCGGTCCGTGTGGTGATCGTCAGCCTTGAGACCGATCCGATGGAGGGTAAGGCCTCTCCCCGAAAACCCATGGTCTCAATGGCCAAAAGATCGACATCGCCAGCCGCATCCACCGCCAGTTTCGACGTCGCATGACGCTCCAACGCCAAAGGCAGATCTTCGCAAGCCATGCCGCGACCATCATCGGTCACCGCAATGCGTTTGCGCCCGCCCTCCTGGATCTCCACCGCAACACGGGTGGCGCCAGCATCGAGGGCGTTCTCCACCAATTCCTTCACCGCCGCAGCAGGACGCTCGATCACCTCCCCCGCAGCGATACGATTCACAGCGCCAGGTGGCAGCCTTTTAATGTGCAGACTTGCGGTGATGGTTTGTGGTTGCGCCATCAAAATCCCTTACCCGAGTCGCAAGCCTTTGGTTACTGAAAGGTTTTCACGATGCGTTGTGTGCAGTGCGGGAAGTGATTGTTAGATAATAATGATTATAGACCATGCGTAAAATCCCTGCTATTAAGATTGAAGGGGAGGAGCGCCGCTAGAGTGTCTCTGACGGGGAAAATCGATGCGAATTTTGATCGCTGCGTGCGCTTTTTTCGGCGCGTTCTTCATGGTGCCGGCGCAAGCCATGACCTACAATCTGGTTCCCGGACAAAGGGGTTCCGCAACCCTTGACCCATGGGTTGAAAGTTCTCTGGTTCTCCGTGGCTTATCAACACAGATCGGGGAAAACCTTTCCGCTTCCGAAGCTTACACTTACGCCGTTGCATTGGGGACGGGTGGTCTCGATTTTGACCTGAGCGACGTTTATTTCTCAAAAATCGCGTCTGAGCTTGTCGATGTCTCGGGCATGGATGTGGTGCAGATTGCTTTCGACAAAGACATCAAGCCTCTCGCTCATCTGATGGACGCCCAAGATACCGAATCAAACCAGCGTGTTCCCCTAAACGGAACGCTGTTTCTGATGCTGACAGGTATGGTGGCCATGGCTTTTGCGCGCCGCACACGCTCGCTTTGAGCCCTCAAAACTGTGCAATTTCAAAGACAATGTAAAAATTTTAATCAAGTCCCCCAAAACGTCTAGACTAGAGATAAATTCACACTAAAAGATACGTTATAGGCGCCTTGTGGTGGCGCGGTGAGTGGGGAACATCCATGAAATTTGTTACGGCCATTTTAGCAAGCGCGGCGTTCAGCGTTTCTGCAGCGAACGCGATCACTTTTGAGTTCGAACCTGATTCCGCAGCTTCGGTTGCCATCAACAACATCATCGTTGGCGGTATCGACTATGGTGATATCACGACAGTCTCAACCAATGGCGTCAATCAACTGATCGCCTACAACTCGCTTCCACCTGTCGGCCAAGACCCCGACCTGGAAGGCCCCTTCCAGAACATCGACAATGCCGCGGACATCCGTAATGGCTTCGGTAATCTCGGTATCATCTCGAAAAATCCGGCACCTTTCACGGCGCCAAACGATTCAGCTACCGGTGGTCAGATTACCTTCGTTTTCGATAGCCTTGTGACCTTTGACGAGATCACCATCTTCGACACGAAAAATTGCGGCAAGAGCAAGTGCACCACGGTGACTGCATTTGGTGACGAGGACGGCAACATCCAACTCGCTAGCCAAACCATCACGCAGAATCTTGAAGACAGCAACGGCACGAACTTCTTCAAAACACTCTCGTTCGGAACGTCGCTTGTCAAAATGGTCGTTGTCGACATCAAAAACGACTCTGGCGCAATTGATCAGCTCAAATTCGCAACCGGTACCAATATCGATCAGCCGGTCCCAGTTCCTGGCGCGCTTCCGCTGATGCTCACCGGTGCCGCTGCTTTCGCAGCACGCCGCCGTCGTCGCCAAGCGTAAGCTTCGCGACCAATTCAAAATCATGAAAAGCGGCTCACTAGAGCCGCTTTTTTCTTATCGCGCGATCCAATCTTTCACTGTCGTGACCAGCGCATCGGCAGAGACTGTTTCTTGACCTGGACGCTCCTCCGTCCACTGATCGCGGCTGTCGATGGATGAACTCGCCTCTTTGCCGGCACGAAGATCCTTGATGGTCACAGCGTTCGCCGCTCGCTCATCTTCACCGCAAATGACCACCATGGGCGCACCGCGTTTGTCAGCATAGCGCATTTGCGCCTTCATGCCCGCCCCGCCGAGGTAGACCTCCGCAGCAAGACCTTCCCGGCGAAGAGCCGCAGCCATGCGGTGGTAGCGCGGCATCTCATCACTTTCGAGGGCAAGCACCACCACAGGGGCCATCGGCTCAGGCAGGGCCGCTTTGGATTTAAGCGCCGTCAAAAGCCGGCTAACGCCTACGGAGCACCCAACCGAGGGAACCTCTTGCCCTTTGAATCGTGCGATCAAACCATCATAGCGACCACCGGACCCCACCGAGCCAAACTGCACTGTCTGGCCCTTTTCATTCTCCACATCGAAGGTCAGCGCCGCTTCGAAAACTGGCCCGGTGTAATAGTCGAGCCCGCGAATGACAGAAGGGTCAAGCTTCACCCGGGCGCCGTAGCCCAGCTCTGTCAGTGTGGAGACGATCGATTTCAGCTCCGTCGTCCCCTCCTCACCAGCCTTGTTCCCGGCAAGCGCGGCGGACATATCGCCACCATCCATGAATTTCAGTACGGCATCGATCTGTTGAGCTTCAAGATTTGCACCTTGTGTGAAATCACCGCTCTCATCTTTTCGGCCCTGACCCAGAAGAAGCGCTACACCATCAGCACCCAAACGGTCATATTTGTCCATGGCGCGCAGAACCACACCTGATTTGCCCTGATCTTCAGGGGGAAGACCAATCACTTCGAGCAAGCCCGTCATCACTTTCCGGGAAGACAGACGAATTTCGACATCCTTCTCCTCAATGCCTGCTGCCGAGAGGGCGTCGGCGAACATCATGATGATTTCGGCATCGCCATGGGGCGGCGGCGCGAAGCAAGTGTCCGCATCGATCTGGGTGAACTCACGAAAACGGCCGGGGCCAGGCTTCTCATTGCGCCACACCGTCCCCACCGCATAGCGGCGGAAAGGGCGCGGCAACGCATCCATGTTCTCCGCCACATAACGCGCAAGCGGCGCGGTCAAATCATAGCGAAGGCTAAGCCACTGCTCGTCATCATCCTGGAGCGAGAAAACCCCGCTGTTCGGACGATCCACATCAGGAAGGAATTTGCCAAGGGCGTCGGTGTACTCAAACGCAGGCGTCGCAAGCGGCGCGAAACCATAGCTTTCATAGACTTTGCCAATGCGTTCCAGCATCAGCCGTTCAGCGATCAACTCCGCGCCGGATCGATCAGGAAAACCCCGCCCGCGGCGCGCCTTGGGGCGGTGCACTTTGTTTTTAGCCATAAGGGGCGTTAGCGCCCAGTGCCCGCCTTTGCCAAGCCATGGGGGTCAAATCATGGTTTTGATTTCAGTGCCCTGCCTTACTGGAGGACGATTTCCGCATGCAAAGCTCCGGCTGCACGGAGCGCTTCGAAGATCTCGACCATATCCCGCGGCGGCACGTCGAGAGCATTGAGCCCCTCTACAAGATCCCGTAAAGACGCCCCCGTCTCTAGAGAAGCCACATCGCCGCCTTCAAAGACACCGATATCCGTACGCGGCAGAACGACGGGCGTACCATCCTCAGAAAACGGAGCAGCAGGCACAGCAATCGGTGTTTCCGTGACACGGATGGTCAGTGCACCCTGGGCGACAGCCACGGGGGCAATGCGCACATCGGACCCTAAAACAATGGTGCCTGAACGCTGATCGATCACAACGCGCGCGCGCCGATCCGGCGTCAGCGGAATACCCTCGATCTGGGCGATCAAATGCGCCGCACCCAATCCCGTTGATGCCGCATCCAAGATCACGGTTCCTGCATCGGTCATGCGTGCAGGGGTTCCCGGAAAGGTCGTGTTGAGAGCAACTTCGATCCGCCCTGCTGTGGTAAAGTCAGGATCCTTCAAGGCCAGATGGATTTCTGTCAAATCCGTAAAAGTGAATGGGATCTCGCGTTCAACCCGCGCACCTGCGGCAATCGTACCAATCGTTTGCGAGTTGGAGCGCACCGCCGCACCCTGCCCCTGGGCACTGAAACCGCCGACAACCAATGGACCCTGGGCCACGGCATAGACTTTATTATCCGCACCCAGAAGGGGTGTCATGATCAGCATACCGCCATCAAGACTGTCAGCATCGCCAATCGAGCTGACGGTCACATCGATACGACTCCCCGCCCTTGCGAAAGGCGGAAGGGTTGCCGTGACAATGACGGCAGCAATATTGTCCGGGCGAAAGCGCTCGTCTTGAACATTGACGCCCAAGCGCTCCAGCAAGCTCGAAAGCGCTTCTTCCGTATAGGGTGAGTTGCGAAGCGTGTCGCCGGTTCCGCCAAGACCAACAACGATACCATAGCCGATCAAATCGTTGCTGCGCACCCCTTCGACATCCACCAAATCCTTCAGCCTCACAGCCTGCGCAGAGGCGGCATCAAGCGCTATCAAACCACAGATCAAGAGGCAGAAGATTTTTTTCATCGAAGAAAGTTCGTCAAGCGAAGCGAAGATGTCCGTGCCGTGACAGTATAAAGAGCTTGCAGACGCACCTCAAGGGATTGAGTCTCCGTTGCCACTTCGAAAGGATCACGCCCTAGGATCCGCTCAATGGTGGATTCAGCATCGAAAAGCTCGCGGCTTAACCGGTCCGCTTCTCGGTCGAGCGTGTTTTGTGCAAGGCCAATGGACGCTTCTTCCGTGGTGATCCTATCGCGTGCGGACTGAATGATCACCGTTGCATCCAAGACCCACTGGCTGCGCTCGGCAGGGTCGACCAATTCATTAGTGGCCACCATGACCAAACCCTTGAGAAGATCGCGGAAAGCTTCGTCATCGGCCGTCGGCAGCGTACCGATCGTTTGACCGCCAGCAAGCTGCGGATCCGTCAACTGCGCACCGGCCAGATAGGCGTTGGTGTCAAAACCGCCAGTGACAGCGAACTCCGTATCAAGTGCAGCCAGCTTATCGGCAGCTGCGGCCGGTGCACTACTGACAACACCTTCTGCCCACGCATAGAATGTTGAAAGATCGGCAACAGCTGCACCAACACCGGCATCGCCAGCAAAAAGTGAGCGCCCGCCAAAGCTTGTGTTGAGGGTCGCGAGCACCGAACCGATGGCGGTGAAAGCCTCCGACGCGGCGATCACATCCGCATCCTTATTGGTCAGATCACCGACCGCTTGCGCCGTGAGAGCCGTCTGACCAGCAACCTCATTGATGGAGCGCAATGCACTCGCCGCCACTAGATAGCGGCCGCTCAAAACCGTGAGGCGCCCCCGTTCTGGATCGATAGAATCAAGAGTTCTCTGTGCACGTAAGAGTGTGGCGTTATCACCTCGCGCCGCCTTCGTGCTGTCAACAGCACGGCCCGTCGCCAATTCAACTGTTGCATTGTCGAGGCGACCGCGCAGGTTTTGGGTCAACCTGAACAGTGTGGAGGATTGCAAGCTATCAGGGGACGTAAGAATCATCGACTAGATCTCCAACAACTGGCGCAGCATTTCATCGGCAGCCTGAATGACACGGGCATTGGCGGCAAAGGCTTGCTCAACAAGAAGAAGATCCTGGAGCTCCCTGTCCGTGTCAACACCAATCCGGCGGACAACATCTTCCGACAATGTCGTTTGGGTGGAGAGGGCGGCATCACGAAGACCTTGCGCACGTAAAGATGCACTACCAAGCTCGGATGCTACCGTACCCAGCATATCGAGATAGCTGTATTCACTCGACGTACCCGTCGCAACGGGAAGAGGACGCGGTTCGTCAAGCGCAATCTTCAGGGCACCGAGCACACCAGCGCCAGCGGCAGGACCCTCAACCAGAGCGCCAACGCCATCACGCAATCTGTAAAGCTCGCCCCCTTGCGCGGGATCAACGCTTGGGTCGATAGCCATGCGCTGTGCCGCGCTATCCAGACCCGCGGTGAGCGTGAAAAGTCCGCCAGTCGCGGTGGTATCAGCTGCTTCAAGCCGGACAACAAGCTCTTCCGCCGCAGCATCAAGCCGATTGGCATAATCTGTACCCAATACATCACGAATAGCGAAATTGGCGGCCAATCGTCCGTCAGCGATACCTTGGGTCGTACCCGGTGTGATGTCGTAGCCGCCAGCGGTCAGGCCCGAAAGCGCGCCGCTTGCCAAGGTGAAATCAAAACCCATGGAACCCGCTTTGGTGAACTCCAGAAATTGCGGGTCTTCACCGAGCAGTTGGTAACCGCCCTTTGTACGGATGGAAATCTCCTCGCCATAAGATCCCGAAACCGTGATATCGAGCTGATCGGCAATCTGACCCACAAGTTGGCTTTGCCTTTCGGCAATATCATCAATGCTCACGCCTTTCGGTCGCCGTGCCGCTGTGTTGAGATCATCAAGTTCCGTCAACGCATCGTTGATGCTCCGCACACCATCAGCAATCGTAGCATCGGCATTGAACCGTATGGCTTGCGCTTCATCATCAAGACGCGCGAACGTATCCGCCACACCTTGCGCTTCACGCAAGAAACTGAGCTGCGCCGCGCCGCTTTCTGGCGTGAGGCGAAGGTCAGACAATGCTTCCTCAAAACGCGAGAACACAGCATAAAGACCTTCCGTATCACCCACTTCACCAAATCCTTGATTGATAGCGGAAAGTGCCTCGGCACGGTCTTCAAAAGCGCTGGTACGGGTTTGGGCATCAAGAAGTTGCAACTCAAGACGACCAGCGTCCGCACGCACAATACCTGTGCTACGAACACCTCCGGGTACGACGGCTTCAAAACTGACAGACCGGCGCGCAAACCCTTCTGTCTCCGCATTGGCGATGTTGTAGGATAGAATTTCAGCACGCAGCGTACTGGCATTCATACCTGCCATTGCATTTGTGACGATACCGGTAAAGGTCATAGATGCACCCGATAAAGATTAATTAACGAAGAATGTTGGTGGTTTCTTGCAAGATCTCATCGACGACACGAATGACATTCGCGTTCGAGGCATAAGCCCGCTGTGTTTTGATCAAGTCTGTCAGCTCAGTCCCAAGATCCGATGTGGATTCGGCCAGAGCGAAACCGAGGACCGCACCGACCGCACCATCGCCTGCATCATGAAGGAAGAAGTCACCGCTATCCTGGCTCACTTTGAAACTCTGGCTATCAGCAGCGAGAAGGCCATCAGGGTTAGGAACATCGGCAAGCGGAATTTGATAGAGAAAACGGCGGAACCCTGTGTCATAAATCGCTTCCAAACGACCGCTTTCATCAATCTCCACACGGCTGAAATCACCCGCGGGCGCACCGTTGCGCACAACACTCACAGGTCTGAAATCACTAGAGAATTGTGTCAAACCACCGGCTTCATCAGGACGACCGATATTAACGTTCAAACTGTTCCCCGCCGTGAGCCAGTTAACAGTCACATCACCGGTGGCGGCATCATAGGACGCAGGTGCCGTGGCC
>JBCCTG010000043.1:0-9977 GCA_039198735.1 Pseudomonadota bacterium
ACGCCTTTTAAGTCTTCCGTAAGCTGATCAATGCAGCGATGATGAAAGCCAAGCCTCCACGATTAAAGCTTGAAAGCCCCCTTCACCATCAACCCGCTGCAACGATCCGTGTCAAAGCGGTGCAATTGCTGGGCCTTGCTGGCTTGATTGTCAATGAAAGGACGTTCAACGATATCTCCAACCTTTCGATTGTAGGGGTGTAGGATGCTGCTGACAGGACGATGCCTTTGCGGTGCGGTGACCTATGAAGGCGCAGGCGATGTGCGCGGCGTTGAAGTTTGTCATTGTACAGACTGTCGGCGCTGGATGGGTGGTCCTTTCTTGGGCGTGCACCTTGAGCGTCTCACGGTGAAGGGCCCGGTGCGTTGGTTCGACAGTTCGGAATGGGCCGAACGGGGCTCCTGCGAAAGCTGCGGCAGTGCCCTCTTTTGGCGCTTGAAAAACGGCAGCGCGCCCACCGTCACCGCTGGCAGTCTTGACGATCAATCTATCCTTAAAGGTGTCGAAGCGCATATCTTTGTGGACCATTGGCCGGATCACTACGCTTTTGCCGATGATGCCCCGCGCAAAACAGGCACCGAAGCCATTGCCGAGGCCATGGCGGCCCTCACCAACGGCAAAGATTAGCGCATCGTCTCATAGGCTTTCTTGACGGCCTTCGCGACGGCTTCAGGCTCAGGTTTTTGGTCGAGATCCACGTCAATTTTGAGGAAGCGCCCTTCGATGCGGGCAGTGACGAAGGTGTGCCCTCCCCCTTCGTCATCGGTTCTTTCATTGGCTTGGCTATGGTCAGCAGGTGCAGCTATTTTGGCAGGTTTTTTAGATTTGGTGACCCCTGCCCCCGCCTTGAGAAGTTTGAAAACCTCTGAACCGGGCATCAGGACAGCACTGCCGAGTGCTCTCGCCTGCTCTTGGCCTTTGGCGATTTCCTTAGCGCGCGCCAGCACCTTTTCTCGGGTTTCACCTTTAAGAAGCGGGTTCAATTGCTGACCATGGCGCACAGCGATCTCGCGCGGGTCACCATAAGCATCGAGCACCTCGCGGGGCAGTTTGGCGATGGACACATAGCTCGACAAAAGCGCCTTGGAGACCTCCATCCGCTGGGCCATCCGGGTCATGTTGCCGCCGTAATAGTCTTCGAGTGCCTTCATATACTCGCGTCCCCGCTCATAATCGGAGATATCCTGGCGGCCACGGTTTTCGAGGTCGGCGAAGCGAAAGGCTTCCTCATCCTCAAGCTCCCGCACCTCCACGAGATAAAAAAGCTCCTTACGGTTTTCCTCTTCCCGCAGATAACTGACAGCGAAATGGCGCCGGGCGCCGGAGACGACCTCGTACTCGAAACCTTCGGGATCATCCTTCAGGCGCCGCACCACCGCCGGGATTTCTTGTTTCCCTTGGGCGCGGATCGAGTTGATCAGATCCTCACAACTGTCTTTGGTAAGAAGGTCATAGATGCGGTTATGCTTGGCCCACATGCGGCAAGCCTTGGGGTCCACCATGCGGAGTCGGACATCACGCACCCTGCCCTGGGCGATGTCGGCGATGGCCCCTTCCCGTTGAGCCAAGGGGTTGAGCTTCGGCGTTTTCTTGATTTCTGCTATTTTTTCAGCGTCTTGCGCGGCTGACACAGCATTTTTTAGGATCGGTCGGCGGGCCATGAAGGGCTCCTCAAATGAGTGTTCAACGCGTTGAACACTTTAGTCTGGAACCCGTAGAAACAAGATCGGTTCCACTCTCGATCATAGGGCATGTTCAACGCGTTGAACATCACGCCACCCCTTCCCTACGCAAACGCGCTTCGTGGCTAGGCCAGGTCGAACGGACAGCTAGCTCCAGATTGTTCATCACCCTATCGAGATTCGCCCGGCAACGCCGGTAGGTCCGATTGGACGGGCCGTCATACTCATAGACCGTGCGCATCTCGATGGACGCATTGTCGAACTCGGAACTGTCGAGAAGCGCGGTTACCAAAATATCGCCGGCAAACATCTCGCGCATGGCATCGCGCATCTCTTGATGGGCTGATTTGTTCTCATCCACCTTAGTGGCAAGCAATTGCACGAAGGCATAATCCATCGCCGAGCCGTGCTCCTCCATGGTCTCCAAAACCGAGGTCAACATGCGCAGGAAACTCACCGTCGATGCATAATCGATGGAGCTCGGCGGCGTTGGAATCAAAAGCGCATTGGCGGCGCGAAGCGCGTTCAGCGAAATCATCCCCAAGGCTGGCGGCGGATCGAGGATCACCACATCATAGGTTTCAGCCACTTCGCGCAAACCCACGCGCAATCTCTCAAACCGGTCGGTACCGGCAACGGTGGAGGCCAGGTGGTACTCGGCATTGTAGAGCCCCAAACAAGCCGGAATGAGATCGAGTCCCGACCAATAGGTCCGCCGCACGGCATAGGCGAGATTGTCCCGACCACCAGGCTCCAAAAAAGAGAGGAGGGTGCTTTCCTCATCGATGTCGGTTTCAGGGTTGTAGCCAAAAAGCCCAGTGGAGCTGGCTTGCGGGTCGGCATCCACAAGAAGAACGCGATAACCTTGAAGCGCGAAATACTGCGCCGCGTGAACAGCAATGGTGGATTTGCCCACACCGCCTTTGAAATTCTGCACCCCTAGGATGAGGGGAGGATCACTTTCGGCCCGTCCTGGCCGAGTGCCGAACACATCCCGCATATTGTTGATCTCATCAAGGCTAAAGCCCAAACGATGGCCGCTTTCCCGTTTGATCGGGGCGGGGAGGGCGCCTGATTCCTCGGCCCGGCGGATGGTCATGTCGGACTTACCCACCATCTTGGCGGCCTGGCGTATACTGAAACGCAAGGGCAAGGTCTTCTCTTCCGCCTCACCCAACAACTGGGCCCGCATGGCATCGAGAAGACTGATCGACCGCTCTTGAAGCTTTGCCACACGCCGCGTTGCGACACTGAATTCTGCCATCACACACTCCGATCACCGTCTTCTAAGCTGCTTCGCCGTGCAGGCGGAAGGGTTAACCTTCTGTTAACCTCAAATGTTCGATTTTCTGCTCGTACATAACAAAATGTGCAACATCTGCGTTTCGCGACACCAACATTTGCCGGTGCCACAGAATCGCAGACAATGTCCAAGGTGCGCCTTCGAAATGCTTTGAAGGCGGTTTCTTAAGCCAGGGCAGGGCGGTCTGCTCAACGACAACAAAGGAGAGGCGAAGACGGCAAAAGAAAAACCCGGCCAAAGGCCGGGCTCTCATGACGGAACCGAAGTTCCGCAATCACTTCGCATCTGATTCGTACTTCGCTCCGGACATCGTTGCAAGCCAAAACGCCTTTTGGGCGTACGGGTTTCTTTTGCCTCGCAGCCAAAAACGGATTTGCGATGAACACATTCTTACGCCCAAAGCCTGGTTTTGCCAGGAGGAGGGAGGACTTCGAATCCCTCAAACAAGAGTGCCTCGGTGTCTCTTTATCCCCCATCACCAGGATCGATCTTGACCGCTCCATTGCCCAAGGAACGTCCGAACTCTCAGCCGGGGCGCGGTGCCTTCTGGCCTTCTACGCCAGTCATCTCTCCCTCGATCATGTGCACCAGGGGAAGACAGGTGTTTTTCCAGGGACTGCAAGGGCTACGGCATGTTTGGGCATTTCGCCCGCCACCCTGCGGCGCCACAAGGCTGAACTCGAGGAGGCTGGCTACCTCATCAGATGCTATGACCGCCGCAACCGCCCCTTGGAAGGTGGCGCCATCGACCTGCGCCCGCTTCTCAGCAAAGTCCCCGCGATGCTGAAACACCTCACGGCGGATCAACAATCCCTCAGGCATCATTGGCAAGACAACCGTTCACCTGACGAAGCGTCATCTATGAACACCCAGGAGCGCACGCTTGAGCCCCTAAACAGAACCAAGAATTCTTCTGTGAACAGTTTGGTTTCTTCTGAAGACAACAAAGAAGAAAAGACCAATCTTTCGCAAAAGATGTCTTCATCTATTGAAGTTCAAGATCAGAATCTCATCGATCAAGTCTTGGCGTCATCCCCAACTTTGCGAGCCGCGCTCGCCGAGGATTTCTCAGGCCAAACACCAGAACCGATGCGTCTCCTTCGAGAAGCACTCCCTAAGCTTTTTCCTCAGGAAACTGCGACATCCATCAGCCATACCGGACTTTGGGCCGAACAGCGTCTGGGCGCGTCCATGTTTGCCGCCGTGGCCATTGCTCTTGAAGATCCAGATGTCCGGCGGTCAGCAGCCTATTTTGGCCGTTTGGTCACCCAGGCAGAGGACTATGACCCCACGGAAAACCTGAAGCGTTTGAAGGACCTCCATCCCGCCAAGATCCAACGGCCCCAACATGATGATCCGCTGTCCGAGGAATTCACCAAGGCTTTGGCCAAGGAGCTAGGGGAGGCAGCCACAGCCAGCTGGTTCGCACCGCAAGCCTTTCAAGCGGTGAGGACCAAACCCGGTGAGCTGACCCTAAAGTTCGCCCACGGCTTCGCCCTCAGAACGGCGCAGGACCGCCATGCCGATGCTATTTCCCGAACAGCAACCTCGCTCGGCTACACCACGTTGGTATTCAAACAGGGCCTGGATTTGGAACCTCTTTGTGCCAACCCCTGAGCCGCTCCTGAAAATCGCATTCGTAAACCACCGAACACTGAACGACCCTCGTGATATGGGTCTGTTGGGTTGACCGGTGATGGGCGCAGGTTTTTGGCGGAGCCTATCATGAAAGGGCCTGCCTTTTAGGCTGCATTCGGGAAAAGCTCTTTGATGAAACGAATTTCGCCTAGGGGTCCTGGCGACGTCCTCACGACATGGCCTTTCTTGATCATTTGCAGGGCTTCAATTCCAGCCAATGTTGCTTTCGCTGATGAAAGAGTTTTGAAAGCCCGCATAGAATTAAGCCTCTGCTTCAGCGCTGCATGATCACTCTCAATGCGGTTGTTCTGCCATTTCCGATCAACATGCGTGATAGTTTCATTGGGCTGCAAAATTAGCAATGCAACAGACCCCGTGCGCGATCACCTCGGGAGAGAAGCGGTGGCGTTTGTAAGAGATCGACGTCATGGCCGCGATCGTGCGAGCAGCAGGTTACCGTGACACAACCGGTCGTTGAGCTTCAAAAGGTGGGTCTTCGCTCTTTCTCATCAAATAGAACTTGCATTGCCGGGTTTAATGCATTGAAAATCCATAAATTGGGTTGGTGTGGGTGCGTGTGATGGGGGCAGGTGAGACGGGCCAGGCGGTGCCTGAAGGGGCGGTCGGTGCCGAGAACGAAACCGTTCCGGGCCCAGACACAGCTTTGGAAGCTTTTTGCTTGGTCCTTAATTTTCTGGAGCGGCCTGCGGACCCTGCGCAGTTGCGGCACAGCCTGGGGAAGGGGTCGGCGGAGGTGGAGCCGGGGGATTTGGTCCGGCTTGGTAAAGCGCTTGATGCCAAGGTGCGTTTGGCGAAGGTGAAGAAGCCGCTTGCCACTTATCCTCTGCCTGCGGTGGCGTTTCTCAAAAGCGGTGAAGCGGTTGTTCTTCTGGCTGCTGAGGAGGGGCAAGTTCTCACTTTTCGTGTCGGAGCTGAAGCGCCTGAGAAGTTGAGCCTTGATGCCTTCGAGGAGCTTTTTTCGGGCACCTTGGTGCTGGTGACCACGCGGGAGCATTTGGCGGGCAAGGCGCGCAAGTTTGATGTGTCGTGGTTCATCCCGGCTCTGATCAAATACCGCCATCTTTTGCGGGATGTTCTCTTTGCATCCTTCTTCATTCAAGTGATGGCGCTCATTACACCCCTCTTTTTCCAGGTGGTGATCGACAAAGTCCTTGTTCATAAGGGGCTGACCACCTTAGAGATTTTGGCTCTCGGGCTGTTCGCTGTCTCGCTCTTTGAAGTGGTGATGACGGGCCTCAGGACCTATCTCTTTGCGCACACCACCTCGCGCGTGGATGCGGAACTGGGCAGCAAGCTTTTTGGCCATCTGACTCATCTGCCTATGGCTTACTTCGGTGCACGGAGGGTTGGTGACAGTGTTGCCCGTGTTCGCGAGCTTGATACGATCCGCGAGTTTTTGACATCATCCGCTTTGACTGTGGTGCTCGATCTTTTGTTCACCTTCGTATTCTTAGCGGTGATGTGGCTCTACTCCAAGACCCTTCTTCTCATTGTACTGATCACATTGCCGCTTTATGCAGGGGTGGTGCTGTTCGTCGCGCCGCTCCTCCGTGCGCGGCTCGATGAGAAGTTCAAGCACGGCGCAGAGAACCAGGCCTTTCTGGTGGAAACCGTCACTGGGGTTGAAACCCTCAAAGCCATGGCTGTCGAGCCGCAAATGCAGGCGCGGTGGGACGGCAAGCTGGCGGCCTATGTGCGGGCGAGCTTTCGTGCGTCGATGCTCGCCAATTGGGGCAGCCAAGCGATCACCTTCATTCAAAAAGCCGGGACTGTTGCGATCCTGTTTTTCGGGGCCCGCCTCGTGATCGTCGGTGATCTGACGGTGGGTGAGCTTGTGGCCTTCAACATGCTTGCGGGGCAGGTGTCAGGCCCTGTTCTGCGGCTTGCGCAACTGGCCCAGGACTTCCAGCAGGCGCGGATCTCGGTGGAGCGTTTGGGGGATATCCTCAACAACCCCACGGAGCCCTCGACCTCGCCCTCCCGCGCGAGCCTTCCCGCCATCAAAGGGCAGATCGGGTTTGAGCATGTGACCTTCCGTTATCGGCAGGATGGACCTGAAGTGCTCTCAGACTTGTCGCTTGAAATTCGTCCAGGAGAGCGCTTAGGCGTTGTCGGGCCGTCGGGTTCGGGCAAGTCAACGCTCACCAAGCTGATCCAACGTCTGCACACCCCCGAACGGGGTCGGGTGCTGGTGGACGGGGTGGATCTAAGCCTTGTGGATCCCGCGTGGCTCCGGCGGCAGGTGGGGGTGGTTCTCCAAGAGAACATTCTCTTCAACCGAACCGTGCGCGAGAACATTGCCCTCGCGGATGCATCCCTCAGCATGGAGAAGGTGACGGAGGCCGCCAAGCTTGCTGGTGCCCATGAGTTCGTGCTGGAGCTGCCCGAGGCTTACGACACCATCATCGATGAGCGCGGCGGCAACCTCTCAGGAGGACAGCGGCAAAGACTGGCCATCGCGCGCGCTCTGGCGCTCGATCCAAGAATTCTGATCCTCGACGAAGCCACCTCCGCGCTTGATGCCGAGAGTGAGGAGATCATCCAGAACAACATGACAGCGATTGCCGAGGGCCGGACCATGGTGATTATTGCCCACCGCCTCTCCGCTGTGCGCTCATGCGATCGCATCATCACCATTGAACGGGGACGGATCGTTGAGGAGGGCTCGCACGAGACCCTGCTCGCGCAAGGCGGGCGCTATGCCAGCCTTTACACCAAACAGATGGGACGTGTCTGATGCTGGAGGGTCTTCGAAAACACGTCGCTGTCGCTTGGGACGCCTACCGCGCTGACAAGGATGAAGCCAAGACCCGTCAGGACCATGCGGACACGGCCTTTTTGCCGCCCGCTTTGGAGATCTTGGAGACACCGCCCAACCCTTTGGGCCGCACCGTCCTTTGGGTGATCATGCTGTTTTTAATGCTGGCCGTTCTTTGGTCCGTCCTCGGAAAGGTGGATGTGGTCGCATCGGCACAAGGCAAGGTCATCCCAGAAGGCCGTGTGAAGATCGTCCAAGCCGCGGGCGAGGGCGTGGTGCGTGAGATCCTGGTGCGCGACGGGGAGAAGGTGGAGCAGGGCGCCCCGCTCATCGTTCTCGACCCCACGGTCACGGGTGCTGACTTGGCACAAGCCGAAGAAGGCCACCGCACGGCGCTCATCGACCTTGCGCGCGCGGAGGCACTGGCATCCCACAGCGCTGGTAAGCCGATGGCTTTCACCGCGCCGGACCTTGACCCCGCCATGAGCCCCACCGCCGAAGAGGCGCAAGCGGCTTTCGTCCGTGCCAAGACCGCAGAGCATGAAGCCGCCCGTGCGGAGATCCTGGAGAACATCGTCCGAGCCACCCGAGACCAGGCTATGGTGGCCGCTGAGGCGCAAAAGCTTGAGGAGCAAATCCCCCTGGTGGATGAGCGTCTGCAAGGCCTGCAGGAGCTGGCCAGCCAAGGCTACGCACCGCGCATGCGGGTGGCGGGGACCCGCGAGCAGGTGATCGCCCTCACCCAAGACCTCGCCATCCGCCGGGAGGAGCTCGGTAAGCATGACGCCGCCTTAGGCGCCTTGCGGCAGAGCCTTGCCAAGCTGGAGGCCGAGTTCGCGGCGGAGACCCTCGACGCCCTCACAGAGGCCGAGGCGGCGGTGCGTTTGCGCCGGGAGGAGCTGGTGAAAGCCGAGGAGCGCTCCCGTCTCACCATGCTCACCGCGCCCGAGGCGGGCACCATCGCCCAGCTCAGCATCCATACCATCGGCGCCGTGGTCCGCCCCGCCGATGCCCTCCTCACCGTGGTCCCGGCGGGCAGCGGCCTCATGGTGGAGGCCATGGTGCTCAACAAAGACGCAGGCTTTGTCCGCCAGGGACAGCCCGTGGAGGTCAAGCTCGAGGCCTATCCCTTCACCCGCTATGGCGTGGTCACAGGGCGGCTTGAGACGATCTCCCGTGATGCGGTGGAGAACGAAGATCTCGGCCTTGTCTACCCCGCCATCGTTCATCTCGATACGGACGTCTTGGAGGTCCACGGCGAAGATCGCCTGCTCGAAGCGGGCCTCTCCGCCACCGCAGAAATCAAGACAGGCCGCAGGCGGATCATCGACTTCCTCCTCTCCCCGCTCAGCCGCAGAATGGCTGAGGCCGGGCGAGAAAGATGAGGGAATAGCAGTGTGGCGAAAAAGTTTAGGTTGTTGACCATAATCTTATGTGTGATGTCTTAAGGTGAATGGGGGTTCCCATGGGTCAGACACACAGTCTTCCAGCTGGTTTCGGCTTGGTTGCGGTCGGTGGTTGCAGCGCGTTGTTGGATGCTGAGCAGGCATGCGGTCCTGAATCTATTCCCGTTCACGTGCCTGCGGCCGGCGGCGTTCCCAGCAGTCTCATTTTTGTTGATCGGCCTTGCCCGCCACCCTCGTCGGAAGACGCATCTGAGGAGGAGGGCGACGATTGATGGGCGTGCATTCATCCGCATTGTTTCGAGGGTTTGTGATATGGTTTTTCTTCGATCGGCAAGGTCAGGCCTTGCGCTTGTCGCCTTCTTATTGGCGTCGGGTTGTGACGTTGCGTCGGGGGCTATGGGGATGACATCGCAAAGACGGGTTCTGCAAGAACGGTTCACCACCAAAACACCTGAAATCAACGCCATTTGTGACGCACGCGTCGGCTTTGAGGTTTTTCGAACGGTGGATGATGTTGATGGGTATGCTGAGCTGCGCCGTGAAGAGGGTTGTAATGAGACCTGTCAAGTTGCGCTCTATACGGCCTTCGATTTCGTTGAGAGCAATTGGTCAGAAGAGCGCGCGCGAAGCAACCTGATGAACGCACCGCGCCGCAAGCCTCAAGGACGTTCCGAGGAAAGTTGGAACCGTTATCGCGAATCGACAATTCACAACAACATTGCAGTTGACCCAGGCTGGTATCGCTTTGTGCGGTCGAGTTGGGACGATCCTCTCACTGAAAACCACAGAAAATACTTGCGTGGAACTTCGAGTTATATTGACCGAACAGTGGAGTCATTTGAAGAACGATTGTTGGAAAATCCTGCCATTGCTCTTGTCCCCATTGAGGGTCCTACTGCTCGATACCGTGTTCAGACGCGTCTTGAAGAGCAATTTTATACTGAGAGTCGCGGTGACCAACTCAGTCTTTACGCCGATGAGATCGTCGACACAGAGGCGGGTGATGTGCTGGCGCGGTCCCGTATTCTTATCGCTCGGCCTGCTGATCCTGTACTGATCGAGAAGGGCTTAAGCCGATCCATGCTCATGTGCGGCAAAGATCTGTTATCTGATCAAATCAAACAAGTTCTGAAGCCGAAAAACTGAATTTGTGAAAATTCTTACCCCCT
>JBCCTG010000044.1:0-9966 GCA_039198735.1 Pseudomonadota bacterium
CACGCATCACAGCGTCGAGAAGACTTTTTCCTGTCCCTGAACGTTCGAACCCTTGGGGAACCGATCGAAGTCTTCCGAGCTCGTCAGGTTTTGTTGGACGGGCGCGCGCAATTTCAAAAATGACTTCGTCTTTTATAATGCGCGCCCGCGGAACATCTTTACGCTGTGCTTCCCGCTCACGCCAAGCCGCAACTTCTATTAGCACACCCATTTCACGGGGTTTCACATTGCGAAGTTTGAGACGTTGCCATGCATTTTTGGGCTCTGTTACGTAGAGGTTCGGGTTTGCAAGGAAAGCCATCTCCTCCTCGATCCAGCCAAGCCGACCGGAGGCGCGCAGTTTATCATCGAGTGCTTCGTATACATCGCGTAAGTGTGTGACATCGCCTAGGGCATAAGTGAGTTGTTTTTCGGTCAGTGGGCGCCGCGACCAGTCCGTGAATCGGCTACCTTTATCAATTTGCACTTTGGTCAAGTCACGGACGAGCGGTTCGTAGCCCACCTGATCACCATAACCAAACACCATGGCCGCAATTTGCGTATCAAAAACTGGACCTGGAACATCATCCATCAGGCGTAGAAAAATTTCGAGGTCCTGCCGTGCCGCATGAAAAACTTTCCGTACACTTTTATTATTCATCAGCTCAAGAAAGGGGTGAAGATTGATACCATCTGCAAGCGGATCGATAATGACGGCATCGTCAGGTGAGGCGGCTTGGATCAGACAAAGTTGTGAATAATATGTTTTTTCACGAAGAAATTCCGTATCGACTGTAACATAAGGCGCCGAACGCGCTTGCTCAGCGAAAGCAGCGACTTCATCTGTACGGGTAAAAATTTTCATAAGGCTTTTACAACCTATTCCTTTTGTGTGCTGAGCGTCAGGATAGGCCAGCGGGGTGTCCCCGTTGCGGCAGTAAGCTGAAAACCGAGGTTTCTGTAAACTTCGATCACTGATGCTTGTTGTTCATCCAACAGACCAGCCAAAAGGATGAAGCATGGCTGTGCTGCTACCGCAACGATATCTGGCGCAAGTTCTTTTAAGGGGCCTGCAAGAATATTGGCGATAATCAGATCAAAGGGGGCCATTTCCTGTATTGGTACTGATTGTGTTCCTGACGCAATGTCGAAAGTAATACTGTCGAGCCCGTTGATCTTTGCATTTTCTTGCGCGATTTTGATTGATTGGCCGTCAATGTCAGTCGCCGTCACCGATGCTTCTGGCCAAAGACATCTGGATGCCATAGCCAAAACACCGGAACCACAACCAAGATCGAGAATGTTGTTCGGTTGCATTGGAAGGTTTCCGAGAGCCTCAAGACAACCTGCCGTGGTCGGATGATGGCCCGTTCCAAAAGCTTGATTGGCCTCGATTTGAAGTTTTATTCCGTCCTCATCTTGGACCTTAGCGGCATCATGACTACCAAAAAGAACAAAAGGTCCTGCACGGACCACACCTAAACCTTCAAGCGCGTGGGCAACCCAATCACGCTCTTCAAGCACTTTTCGTTCTGGCAAACCAAGACCTGGGGGGAGAAGGGCCATCATGCGTTCAGCGATGATAAGATCCGTATAGGCATGAAGAACCCAATGGGTGTTTTTGGTTTCAGATTTAAGAAGCGACGTGGCCTCAACGGGTGGGTCCATCAATTCTGAAAGCGCGCGTTCAGCCTCTTCCAACAGCGCGCGAGGGCCTTGCCATGTGAGCCGATCCGTCATGGTGCGACCTTGATTAAGCCGTGCTTTTTCTTACCAATTGAGATTTTGATCACACCATTTTTTACATCATGAAGCGTGAGGGGACGCTCCTCTACCAAGGGTAGATCATTGATCTTCAGAGCACCCCCTTTGATGTGGCGGCGACCTTCGCCGTTGCTGGTGATGAGCCCAAGCTCCTGGAACGGAACAAAAAGAGCATAACCTTGCGCAAGTGCGGCGCTGTCCACCAACGTTGATCGCAAGTCTGTCGCAACAGTGCCTGCCTCAAACGTTTGGCGCGCTGTTTTTGATGCCGCTTGAGCTGCGTCGTGTCCATGGAGGAGAGCTGTGGCTTCCGTTGCGAGAATTTTTTTCGCTTCGTTGATCTCGCCACCTGCGAGCGTTTCGAGACGTTTGATCTCGTCAATAGGCAAAAGCGTAAAGCGGCGGAGCATCACACCCACATCAGCATCGTCCGTATTGCGCCAAAATTGCCAATAATCATAAGGCGAGAACCGCTCCGCATTCAGCCAAACTGCACCATTTTCCGTCTTCCCCATTTTCTTACCTGAAGCCGTGGTAAGAAGAGGGGTGGTCAGACCGTATCCATGGGATTCCTCGCCTTTGGCCGCGGCCACACGACGAATGAGTTCAACACCATTGATAATATTCCCCCACTGATCGCTTCCGCCCATCTGGAGAATGCAGCCATGGCGTTTCTTCAATTCAAAAAAGTCATAGGCTTGCATCACCATATAATTGAATTCGAGAAAGGTCATAGGCTGTTCGCGATCAAGCCGAAGTTTGACGCTATCGAAATTCAGCATACGGTTGATTGTGAAGTGCACACCAAAGTCACGAAGGAAATCAATATAATGTAGCTCTGATAGCCAGTCATTGTTGTTGACCATGAGGGCATCAGACGCGCCATCGCCAAAGCTTAAAAACGGATCAAACGCTTTTTTGATACCAGCGATATTGCGGGTAATATCTGCATCAGAAAGCAGTTTGCGCTGCTCATCCTTACCCGTCGGATCACCAACTTTGGTTGTGCCCCCACCCATGAGGACAATGGGTTTGTGTCCTGTTTGTTGAAAATGATGCAACATCATGATTTGCACCAGGCTACCTATATGCAAACTGTCCGCTGTCGCATCAAAACCAATATAGGCTGTGCACGGCTCTTTCAGCAGGGCTTCATCAAGCGCTTGTGCGTCAGTGATTTGGTGAATGAAGCCTCTTTCGGAGAGCGTGTGCAAAAAGTCCGATCGGAAGGCGGACGTCATAAGAGTCTCTTTCTTTTAAGCACGTTCGCTGGCGATCCATGCATCAATCTGCTGCTCAAGAATATCGAGCGGTAGGGGCCCAGCGCGGAGAATGGTGTCGTGGAAACCGCGGATGTCGAATTGATCACCAAGCTCGGCTTGAGCCTTTGTGCGGAGCGCCAAAATCTGCAGCATACCAATTTTGTAAGCAGTCGCTTGGCCCGGATAAACGATATAGCGTTCAATCGCTTTTACCGTATCGCCCTTGGGGTTCGGTGTGTTCTGTTGCAAGTAAGCGATGGCTTGGCCCATCGACCAACCTTTGTGGTGAAGACCTGTATCCACAACGAGCCTCGCTGCACGCCAAAGCTCCATCGCGAGACGGCCAAAGTCCGAGTAGGGATCTTGGTAATAGCCGATTTCTTTTGGAAGAAGCTCTGAATAAAGGCCCCATCCTTCTGTGTACGCAGTGGTGCCGCCAAAACGGCGGAACATAGGCAGGTCCGTTTGTTCGATCTGCAAGGCCCGTTGCATGTGATGGCCGGGAATGGCCTCATGATAGACCAGCGCCTCGAGCTGATAGAGCGGCATGTCTTCCATAGATGCAAGATTGGCGTAGAAATAGCCAGGACGCGTCCCTCGTTCGTCTGGCTGCGAATAAAACGCTTTACCCGCACTGCGTTCACGGAAGGGTTCAACCCGGCGCACTTCGACGGATGCTTGGGGGCGGATGGTGAAAAGCTCATCTAGGCGCGGCATAAAATCTTCTATATAATTTCGCGCCGTATCAAGATAGTTTTGACGTCCCTCATCCATGTCAGGTAGATAAAATTGTTTGTCAGTCTGCATAAAGACGAAAAAGTCTTCCAGTGATCCCTCAAAATTCACACTCTTCATAATGATGCGCATTTCATCTTGAATGCGCGCCACCTCGTTCAAGCCGAGGTCGTGGATCTCTTCAGCCGTAAGATCGGTGGTGGTGTAGTGGCGAAGGAGGGCTTCGTAAAAACTGCCGTCAGGATCAAAGCGTGCGACACCGAGATTGCCTGTATCGGTGGTGGCTTGTGCCATGTCGCGGACCCGCGCTTCAAAGGTTGTGTAGCCAGCCGCGTAAGGGCCGGAAAGCGCCTCTTCAAAGCTGCTCAAGAGATCTGCAGTTTTCTCTGTGTCAAGATCGAGTTCAGTAATTTTCTTTTCAAAATCGGCGCGCACAGCGTTTCCATCACGCGCATTGGCTGCCGCATCCGCGATGAGGGGGTAAGAAAATTCGGGGAGCGCGAAACCTGCCTCAAGCCGCAGTTGGAGAGCGTTGGCGGCTTGGTCCAGGACCTTATCGACCGCGTTGACGCGAGCAATATAAGCTCTTGCGTCTTCGATCGTATCGATACGGTGGAAATTGGCGAGAAAGACGGGGATTGAGGTGTGGATGCCGCGAAACTGGCTTAGCGGATAGTGCTGAAGGCGGAACACATCGCGCGCTAGTGCATCCTCCGTATTGCGCACAAAGAGGTCATAGTTAAGCCGGTCTTCTTTGGAAAGACTGTCTCGGTCGAAGGTCGTTTGGAGATCCGCCAATTGTGTACGGAGCAAAGCGATCGAGCGGTCATCGGCTTCGGGGCTGCGGTCATCCCAACGGTCATAGTTTGTCTTACGCCCGAGGCGGGTTTGATACTCCGGGGAAAGAGCAACTTGGTCTTCCCAAAATTGATCGAGATGCTCGGTCAAAGACTGCTGATCACTTTTTGGATGAGCCTCCGAGCTATCCTTTCTTGTGGTCTTTGTCGTGGCTTCGGCAGTCGCCGGTGTCTGGGCAGTGTTGGAGGGCGCGCCGCATCCAGTGATCGCTGTAGAAGCGCATAATAAAAAAAGAAAAGAACGCATCATCTCTGTGCACCTCTCCATTAAGGCATTTATTCTGCAGCCTGACTTTCCGCGCCGTGGCGGCCATGGCAATGCTTGTACTTTTTCCCTGATCCGCACGGGCACGGAGCGTTGCGTGAAACGCGGCCCCAAGTGCTGGGATCTTGGGGGTCGATCTGCTGAATTTGCCGTGTGGCTTGAACGGTGGAGGCGCCCATGGCTTGGCCGTAACGTCGAGCGCCAGGACCCGTGCGCGGTAGGGGTCCGTCGGCTTCATTATCACCTGTGGAGGGATTGATATGAACGGCCTTCATCTTTTCAGGGTCTAGCTCGCCGCGCTTTTGAAGATCAGCAATCAGACGTTTGGCTTCTTCCACATCCAGTTTCGGCGCTTCGGGTTGGCGCACCTGCACATGGAAAAGCGCGCGGGTCACATCGCGGCGGAGGCCGTCGAGCAGCAGCTGGAAGAGGGCGAAGGCTTCGGTCTTGAACTCGTTCAGAGGATCCCGCTGTCCAACACCCCGCAGGCCCACGATCGAGCGGAGATGGTCAAGCTGTTGCAGGTGCTCGCGCCAGCTTCGGTCGATCGTCTGCAGAAGGATCGATTTTTCAATGCGTTTCACAAATTCGGCGCGTTGCTCATCATCGGTGCCAAATTCTGCGGTGCGTTTAATATAATGTGCACCGACGGCCTCGCGCACACGGTCGGCAATCTCCGTATCGGCGACACCTTCTTCGGCAGCCCATTCTTGGATCGGAAGATCCGTTCCGAAGATGGTTTTGACATCCTCGGTCAAGGCCTCAGTATCCCACTGTTCAGCATAGCTCTTTTCGGGGATATGTTCACCAACCACGTCGTCGATCAAGGTTTCGCGCATATCCTCGATGATCTCGCCCACATCTTCGGCTTCCATGAACTCGATGCGCTGCTCGAAAATTGCCTTACGCTGATCGTTCATGACGTCATCGTATTTGAGGACGTTTTTGCGGATATCGAAATTGCGCTGTTCGATCTTTTTCTGGGCGTTTTCAACGGCTTTGGTGAACCAGGGGTGTTCGATCGACTCGTCGGGTTTGATGCCGAAGCGTTTCAGCATCTTCTCCATGCCTTGACCGAAGATCCGCATCAGGTCGTCCTCCAAGGAGAGATAGAATTTGGTCGTGCCCGGATCGCCTTGACGGCCCGAACGACCACGGAGTTGGTTATCGATGCGGCGGCTTTCGTGGCGTTCTGTGCCCAGAACAAAGAGGCCACCTGCGTCAAGGGCCGCTTGTTTTTGATCGGCGATTTTGGTCTCGATCTCGGCCCTTTTCCTGGTGATGGTGTCGTGGTCATCCTCTTCGGACAGGTGGGTCATGATCTCCATGTCCACCGAGCCGCCGAGCTGAATGTCCGTACCCCGACCGGCCATATTGGTGGCGATGGTCACCGCGCCCGGCACACCGGCGCCAGCGACGATTTCGGCCTCTTGCTCATGAAAGCGCGCATTGAGCACATTATGAGGCACAGGGATGGGTTTGCGCGCCATACCCTCAATCTTTTCAGCCAATTCAGTGAGCCGCGCACGCTCCTCGACCTGCTTCTCTTTAAGAGCTTCTGCACTGGCGCGCAGATCGACAGCGACATTTTTCCAGAATGTCTTGTCGCTCAAAAGCGTGGAGATGTATTCGGACTTTTCAATCGACACCGTGCCGACAAGAACGGGCTGACCACGTAAGTGGCATTCGGCAATCTGCTTGGCGATGGCGCGGTATTTTTCCTGGGCCGAGAGATAAAGCTCATCGTCAAAATCGTCGCGGGCGATGGGTTTGTTGGTGGGAATCTCGAAAACGTTGAGATTGTAGATGTCCTGGAACTCACCCTCTTCGGTAAGCGCCGTGCCCGTCATACCGGAGAGTGTGCCGTAAAGGCGGAAATAGTTTTGGAAGGTGATCGAGGCGAGGGTGACATTCTCGGGTTTAATCTCCGCGCCTTCCTTGGCCTCAACCGCTTGGTGCAGACCATCCGACCACCGACGGCCATCCATCATGCGCCCGGTGAATTCATCGATGATGATCACTTTGTTGTCTTTGACGATGTAGTCCTTGTCCCGCGTGAACATTTTGTGCGCACGCAAAGCGTTCTGGATATGGTGGACCACGGCGACGTTCTCGGCTTCGTAAAGGCTCTCGCCTTTCAGCATATCCTTGTCGCGCAGGAGATCTTCGAGACGCTCATTGCCCTCATCGGTCAGGGTGACGAGTTTTTTCTTCTCGTCGATCTCGTAGCAGTCATCGTCGAGCTGGGGCATCAACTCATTGACCATGAGGTAGAGGTCGGATTTGTCTTCCGTGGGACCACTGATGATGAGCGGTGTTCGCGCTTCGTCGATGAGGATCGAGTCCACCTCATCAATGATCGCATAAGCATGGCCGCGCTGGACCATTTGGTCCTTGGACGGTTTCATATTGTCGCGAAGGTAGTCGAAACCCAGCTCATTGTTCGTCGCGTAGGTGATATCGCAGGCGTAAGCCGCGCGTCGTTCCTCATCGCCGAGACCATTGACGATCACACCGGTGGTCATGCCGAGCTGGGCGAAGACCTTGCCCATCCACTCCGCATCGCGTTTGGCAAGGTAATCATTGACAGTGACGATATGGACGCCCTCGCCGGTAAGGGCATTCAAAAAAGCGGGGAGGGTGGCGACCAGGGTTTTGCCCTCGCCGGTTTTCATCTCAGCAATGCTGCCGCCATGGAGAACCATTCCGCCGACGAGTTGCACATCGTAAGGACGCAGACCCAGCGCCCGATCTGCCGCTTCGCGCACCAGGGCGAAGGCGTCGTTCAAGAGATTGTCGAGGGTTTCGCCGTCCTGATAGCGCTGCTTCAGCTCTTCGGTTTTGGCGATGATCTCCTCGTCGCTGAGCGCAGCCATAGCATCGGCAAGCTCACCGATGGTTTTGGCGCGCTTCATCATCGGCTTCAGCCGGCGATCATTGGCTGAGCCAAAGAGTCGCTGCGCGAGGGATGTCTTTGCCATGAACTTGCCTTCTTAGATCTCTGTCCGCGCCGCCAGCGGGATAGGAGGCTGCGCACCGTTTTGGCCTCTTGGAGCAGACCCCAAGATCCACCGCAGATAGGTAGAGGGGCCGCTCGGTGTCAAATCTTCCTGCGTGTCTGTCGCCGCGTTTGGCACGAGATGCGCAAGTCGTGATTCGTCAATTCCATCTTATCTTGTTAAGGGCTCCTTAACTTATGTATCTGGGAAGTTGCCGATGACTGCTTATGCACCTGGAAAAGCACCGGAAAATGCCGGTCTGAAGCCACTTCGCGGGTTTCGGCTGCAGGGCGTTTTGCTGGCGCGGGCGGTGGGTGAGCTTAAGGGTCCGGCTCTTTTGCGCGGACTTTTTTGTGCCGCTTTGGTCAGCACGGCCGCTTTGGAAGCGATCCGTTTTGGTATTGTTGAGCGTCCGGCAAGGCTTGTGCCGACGGTGGAGCTTGTGGATCCCGTCGTCGCGTCGGTGGGTGATGATGTCATTCGCGTGTCCGATGCGATCGCCCAGGCCGCTTTTTTCGGTGATGCGCCAGAGGATCCTTCGGACCTGGAAAGTCTGATCGCCTCGGGCACCGTGGACGATGCCGTTAATCAGGTGGCGTTGGCCCGTGCAGCGCGCACCGAAGGCATTGACGAAGCTTTGGAAATTCGTGCAGCCCTGGCGCTTGCCGAGCGTCAGATCCTGGCTGAAGCTTACCTTGATCAAGTGACCACCGATGCCGTGACGGACGATGCGATCCTAAGCCGCTACGAAGATGAAGCGGCAGAGCTTGCCGAAGAACGCATGATGCGTCTTTCGCAGATTGTCGTCGCCGATGAAGAGCTTGCACACCGGATTGCTGCTGCCCTTCCGCGCCAGAGCTTTGCCTCGGTGGCTTCCAAGCGGTCCATCGATGAAGCCTCGGCTGGTCAAGGTGGCCGCATGGGCGAGATTCGTGCCCGTGATCTTCACCCGGCCTTGGCGGAAGCCGTGACGGATTTGCCTGTGGGCGGTGTGAGTGCTCCCGTCGAGACCGAACAAGGCTGGCACATCGTCAAGGTGGAGGCCCGCCGTGAGCTGCGCCCGGCACCGCTGAATGAGCGTCGCCCTATCATCGCGGCTGAGCTGAAGCGTGAAGCGATTGTCGATGCTCTTTCAAATGCACGGGAGCAAGCGCCGATGACGATCCGCACGGCTGAAGCGATTGCCGAGACCTTGGCCGATGGTCCGCAAACCACCATCGCCCTCGTCAAACCACGCTAAGTCTTCTTCCGTGCTCATCGTATCGGCCTGCGCGCTTATCGATCGCGATGGCCGGGTCCTTCTGACCCAGCGGCCTGAGGGTAAACCTTTTGCTGGCAAATGGGAATTCCCCGGCGGTAAAGCGGAAGAGGGGGAAGCCCCTGATGATGCCCTTATCCGTGAGCTGAAGGAAGAACTCGGTATCGATACCGAAGCAAGCTGCCTTGCTCCTTTAGCGTTCAATTCCGAGGATAGTCTCCTTCTGCTGCTTTACGTTTGCCGAAAGTTCAAAGGTGCTCCGATGGCTCTTGAGGGACAAAATTTAAGCTGGTCCGGCCCGCGGGATCTTTTGCGCTATGACCTCGTGCCTGCCGACAGACCGCTCGCCGCGGCGGTGCGGGATCTTTTGGCCTAAAGCGGTTTGCTGCTGAATGGTTGGGGTTTCTGTACACGGAATGGTGGTGACGTAAGGTTGCGATCTTGCACCCTGGTCCGGCGCTCTCCACGGTCCTGACCGTGGAGCCCATCTTTAAACCGAGGAGATGTCTCAAACACGGGGGAGATGGATGCCGCGGTCGATGCCGTGGCAAGCGTTTGGCGGGGTGGGGATCACCCATCACAAACGGAACAGCCCCTAACCCTCCGTCTGCGCTGCTTTTCGGACAGCATCGGCCATCGACGTCTTGGCGCTACCGGGCTTTAGCGGCTGCTGTTGACTTGGGTGGGGCGCCCAGCCGGTCATCACCAGCATCTCAAAGAGCAGTTCTTGACCCTTGAGCCTCTCTGACGCAGCGAGGATCACATCGCGCCGAATGGCGGTCTTGGCGCCTTTTGCCAGCGACGATGTCTCCCCCATGCCGCGCAAATCCTGGAAGAGACGCATGGG
>JBCCTG010000045.1:0-9380 GCA_039198735.1 Pseudomonadota bacterium
AGGGGTCGCGGCCACGTAAAGGCCTGGCTGAAGAATAAAGTCCACGGACCCAGCACTTCTGCGGTTCTCAGCCGTCCGTCAACAAAGGCCCAAGGCCCTTTGCGCATCTTCGTGTGTTGAGGCTGTCGCAAAGCGTGGGTATGCCCAGGACTTCAGGGAGCAGTTCACCATGCTTAATTTGTCGACGACCCTTGCTTTCAAACGCTTCGGCGCCCTCGCTGCCGCTTTGACCATGGCGGCGTGCGCGACGACCACCGGCCCCAGTGATAAGCCAAAGGACCAAACGGCGACCGATGACCCGATCGGGCTTGAGGCGCCAACAACCTTGCCTGATCTCAACGAAGACAATGTTGTCCGCGTCGCACTGCTTTTGCCGTTCAGCAGCACCTCCCAAGGCATCGCCTCGCTGGCCGATGGTATGCTGAAGGCCGCTCAGATGGTGGCTTTTGAAAGCGGCAATGAGAGCTTCCTTCTGATCCCCGGCGATACCCTCGGCACTCCCCAGGGCGCGCGCGCCGCAGCGGAAGAAGCCATTGCCGAAGGCGCCGATGTTATCTTGGGGCCACTTCTTTCGAACAGTGTCGCAGCCGTAAGCGCCGTCACCCGCGCCCGCGACGTGCCGGTCATCGCTTTTTCCACAGACCGTCTGGTGGCGGGCAACGGTGTTTACCTCTTGAGCTTCCCGCCTGAGCCGGAGATTGAGCGGGTCACCTCCTACGCGCTGCAGAAAGGCTATGCTCGCTTTGGCCTTCTTGCTCCGATCACGAATTATGGTGATCGCGTGAGCCAAGCCCTCGGTGAGGAAATCTTCAATGGCGGCGGCACGTTGGTGCACACAGAGCGTTACATTCGCAATGCGGACGATATGCGCGAGCCAGCCAAGCGCCTCGCTGAATACGCAGCCCCCGGATTTGTTCCGCAATATGTCACGCCGCGTTACGGGCAGACGATGCCGCAAAAACCTGCGCCCCAGACCTCTGTCTTCGATGGAGCGGGCGATTTCCAAGGCATCCCGACCGATGGTTCGGGCGGGCTCTCCACCGGTGGTTATGGCGGCGGTTCCGATGTGCCGTTGGAAGCTTATGATCCGATGAGCGATGGTTTCCAGGCGGTGCTTTTGCCTGAATCGGGGCGTCTCCTGCGCGCGCTGGCGCCGCTTCTTCCTTACAATGACGTTGACGTACGCGAGATCAAACTCCTCGGCGTTTCGGCCTGGAACAATCCTCGTTTGACGGGGGAGCCGGCCTTGCAAGGCGGTTGGTTTGCCGCGCCTGATCCTGAGCTTTCGCGTGGGTTCACGAACCGCTATCGCGCAGCTTACGGCGAATCCCCGCCGCGTCTTGCATCGCTGGCTTATGACGCGACACTGATCACCGCGCGACTGGCTGAGATGAACACGGAGGATAAATTTGCCGATGGTCTTCTCACCAACCCCAACGGTTTCTTGGGCGCGGATGGTCTTTTCCGCCTCACCGAAGAAGGTCTCGTCGAGCGGGGGCTTGCGATCCTTGAGATCAACCGCAGCGGCATTCGTGTGATCGATCCTGCGCCGCTCACTTTCCAAACAAAGACCTATCGCGGCAGCTATTAAAGACTTGGCTAACAGACATTCCCATCAGCAAACACCGCTTCTCGATCTGGGGGAGCGGTGTTTTGCGCCTGTAGAGCCTGCGGACTTTCCCCAGGCGATTCTACGTTATCGCAACGATCGCGCCGCTGCCGAGATCGGTCTTGATGGCCTTTCAAGCGAGACTTGGATCCAGCACTTCGCAAGATTTGAGCCGTTTGCTGACAATCTGCCAAAACCACTGGCCCTTGCTTACCACGGCCACCAATTTCGGGTGTACAACCCCGATATCGGTGACGGTCGGGGCTTCACCTTCGCCCAGTTTCGCGACGCACGCGGGCGGCTTATGGACCTCGGCACCAAGGGAAGCGGCAGGACGCCTTACTCGCGCACCGGTGATGGCCGCCTGACCCTCAAGGGCGCGATCCGCGAAATTCTGGCGACAGAGCTTCTCGAAGCTTTGGGCGTGCCCACCTCCCGGACCTTGAGCGTCATCGAAACCGGTGAGCAGCTCGCGCGCGATGATGAGCCATCGCCCGCCCGTTCGGCGGTGCTGGTCAGGCTCTCACACAGTCATGTGCGCTTTGGCAGCTTCCAGCGCCTCGCCTTTCTGTCGGATACGGAAGGCTTGCGCGTGCTCCTCGCTTATGCGGTCAGGAACTTCTACCCTCATCTTTCCGAAGACGATGCACCCGGTTTTTTGAGGTCCGTTGCCCAAAACATGGCCAAGATGACCGCGCGTCTCATGACGTCAGGTTTCGTGCACGGTGTTCTTAATACGGATAACATGAACGTCACAGGGGAATGCTTCGACTACGGTCCTTGGCGGTTTCTGCCCACGTTGAAACCAGGGCTGACGGCGGCCTATTTCGATGTCTCCGGGCTTTATGCCTATGCCCGCCAGGCTGAGGCGATCTATTGGAATTTGAGCGCGCTGGCTGATGCCCTCAGGACCGTGGCTGATCTTGACGCACTCAAGGCTGCCCTTGATCAGTTCCCCGCCTATTATGGCGCAGCTTTCGCGGAAGCCTTGATGCACCGCTTAGGCGTCCGCGGGGCAGGCGATAAGAGCGATCAAGACTTCGTCACCGGCTTTTTCGGTTTCCTCAACGAGACCCAAGTGCCCTTTGAGCGGGCGTTCTTCGACCTTTTCGGCGGTCGCGCTGGTCTTCAAAAGCGTGAGCGATCACCCCATGCCCGAGCTTATCGCGACGCTGCGATCATCGAGCAGCTCGACGGTTACGAACCGGTGGGGGCTGACCGGCTGGCTGATCCTTTCTTTGAAGGAGCGCCTGAAACATTGCTTTACGATGAGGTGGAGGCCCTCTGGTCAGAGCTTGAGCCAGGCGAAAACTGGGCCGCATTGGAGGAGAAAATCGCGCGAATTCGGCGCATGGGCGCGGCCTATCGCTTGGAGGCGGCACTTTGAGCATTGCGAGAACGCCTTCTGTTCCTCATCTTGCGGCGATGCATGAGATCCAGCTTGATGACCCGATAGCGCTCACCGAAGCGCTGATTGCCTGCCCCTCGGTGACACCCGTGGATGCCGGTGCCCAGGACCTTTTGGAGGCATGGCTCCAACGCCTTGGTTTCACGGTGCACCGTCAGACCTTTGGTGATGTGCCCAATCTTTACGCCGTGCGCGGTGATGCGGGCCCGCGTCTGTGTTTTGCAGGGCACACGGATGTTGTCCCGCCCGGCAGGGATGATCAATGGACCTCGCCGCCCTTCGCGCCGACCCAGGATGGCGGCATGATTCGCGGTCGCGGTGCCTCCGATATGAAAGGCGCGATTGCGGCCTTTGTCGCAGCGATTGCCGCCGAAAAGATGGGGCCGTCCCTGGCGCTTCTCATCACCGGCGACGAGGAGGGACCCGGCATCGACGGCACCAAGCGGATGCTCACATGGCTCGATGAGCAAGGCTGGTCCTTCGATCACTGCCTTGTGGGTGAGCCCACCAGCCGCGAGGTGCTGGGTGATATGATGAAAGTCGGGCGTCGCGGGTCGTGCAATGTCACGGTCCGGGTCACAGGCCAGCAAGGGCATGTCGCCTATCCGCACCGCGCGCAAAACCCGCTGCCTGCCGCCGCGCGCATGGCTGCTGCCCTCGCTGCGGCGGAACTTGATCAGGGTTACGAGAGTTTCCAACCCTCGAACCTTGAGCTGACAGGCTTGGGCAGCGCTGCGACGGCGGAAAACGTCATTCCCGCTGATGCGTGGCTCAGGTTCAATGTGCGGTTCAATCCCAATTGGACAGGCGAAACCTTGCTTGAACACCTCTCTGCACGGATTGAAGAAGCAGCCGAGGGGGTGAAGTGGAATTGGCAAACCCGCGTCTCGGGCGAGGCGTTTCTCAACAATGATCCGGCGCTCTCGACACTCATCGCCGATGCTGTGGCTGCCGTCACGGGCAAGCGTCCCGAAGCCTCCACCACGGGGGGGACGTCCGATGCGCGCTTTATCGCCAAGGTCTGTCCGACGGTGGAGTTCGGGCTGCCCGGCGCGACGATGCATCAGATCGATGAGCAGGTGGAGGTCGCAGATATTCGCAACCTCACCGAGATCTACCGCGGCGTCCTTTGCCGTTATGCGGCCGACCATCAATGATCACGAGCCGAGATATTTTGGGCGCCATTCGCGGTGTGTTCGCCATGGCACGTGCCGATGAGCGGTGGACGGAACGTCTGGATATGTCGGCTGAAGCTGTCTTCCGCAGCTTTTGGGCCATTCCCTTTGCTATCCTCCCGCATCTTTTGGTGGTGGAGGGATCACGTCAGCTCGATCAAGTGACCGGCGCGTTTTCCTTCGCTGGTGTTAACCCGGTCACCCATGCGGCGGTGCAGACCGTCTTTTTGCTGATCGCTTGGGGCTTGCAGCTTTTCGTTCTCGCATCACTTGCAGGCAAACGCCGAGCAGGTTGGCGCGTCAGCCCGCTGTTGATTGGCTACAATTGGGCGATTTTCCTCTCACGGATGATGACGGGGCTTGTGATTGGTGTCGCCCTTTTGATCGGTCAGCCCGCTTTGGCTGGTGTGCTGATTATCGGTGTTTTGGGCTTTTCCCTTTGGCTCGAATGGGGTGTGCTCCGCCGGGCTTTGCAAACGGGCCCTGGTCCCACAGCAGGGATTATGTTCCTCCTGGCCGCTGTCTCGTTCGCTGTCTCCATTGCGATGACCTTGGTGCTGGATCAGCTTGGGCTGTCCCTCTCCGGCGACGCGCCCGGTTCGGGGTAGATGGCTTGGTCGAAGTAGAGCCCATGGGCAGGCGCGACCGGTCCGCATCGGGAGCGATCCTTCGCTTCAAGTGCTGATCGCACATCGTCCGGTGACCAGCGCCCTGCTGCCACACGTTCGAGGGTCCCGACGATGGAGCGCACCTGGTTGTGCAAAAAGGACGGCGCCCGCAAGCGGATGTCGATCCTCTCATCGTCAGTTTCGATGACAATGTCTGTCAGGGTTTTCACGGCAGTTTGCGCTTGGCAGTGCACGGAGCGGAAGGTCGTAAAATCCTGCAGCCCGAGAAGATGTGCCGCGCCGTGCCGCATGGCCTCAACATCCAATATGAGGGGGACCCGCCAAGCTTTGCCGCGTTCGAGCGCCAGCGGTGATCGCCGTGTGACCAGCCGGTAAAGATAGCGCCGCTCGATGCAAGAAAAGCGTGCATGAAAATCATCACCCACGGGGGCGGCACGGATGATCGCGATGGGGTGCGGGCGCATCAGGGCGTTGAGAGCGTTTTGAACCGTGAACGCATCAACGGCTTTGGGAAGATCGAGATGCGCGGTCATGGCAAGGGCGTGGACACCGGCATCCGTTCGGCCCGCGCCATAGCAAGCGCAGGGCCCGCCTGCGAAGTGTTCGGCCGCCTCCTCGATCACCTGCTGGACCGAGGGGGCATTGTCCTGACGTTGCCACCCAGCAAAGGGGCCGCCATCAAACTCCACCTCAATACGGTGACGTTGGGAGAGGGGTTTGCTCACGAAAAAGTTGTGCCAATAGAAAGAGGGGTGCCGCGGAGAAAGTCCGCTGCATCCTGCGCAGCTTTGCCTGCGCGCTGAAGCCGAGAAATGACAACGGCGCGGCCATCGCCGCAGGCCAGAGCAACACCATGCCCATCAGCCGCCACCACCATTCCTGGGGCGGATGATGTCTTTTCCCCAAGGCGACTTGCCAAGAGCTTGATGCGGCTGCCTTCAAGCTCCGTGAAGGCACCGGGGAAGGGGGAAAGGCCGCGGATCTGGCAATCGATTTGCCGTGCGGGCTGCATCCAATCAATTTTGGCGTCTTCCGGTGTGATTTTTTTGGCATACGTCACACCGTCTTCACCCTGAGGGGTTTCGGAGAGGCCGCCCCGTTCGAGCGCTGCCAGTGCTCTTGGAAGAAGGCTCGCCCCGATAGGCGCCAGCTTGTCGTGGAGCGTCTGATAGGTCTCATCATCTGTTATCGGAACGGTTTCCGAGAGGAGGATAGGCCCCGTGTCGAGCCCCGCTTCCATGCGCATCACCTGCACCCCGGTGCGGTCATCACCGGCCATGATCGCCCGCTGGATGGGTGCCGCGCCGCGCCACCGCGGCAGAAGCGATCCATGCAAGTTGAGACAGCCATGCTTCGGTGCATCGAGCACGGCTTGGGGCAAAATCTGTCCGTAGGCTACAACGATACCGATATCCGCATCGAGCGCACGCAACGCATCCGCTTCCTCAGGTTTTTTCATACTGATCGGTGTGCGGACATCGATCCCATAAGCTTCCGCCAGTTTCCCAACGGGGGAGGGCTGAAACTTCTGACCCCTGCCGCGGGGGCGCGGGGGCTGGGTGTAGACAGCGGCAACGTCATGCCCGCTTGCCACAAGCTCGGTGAGCGCCGGAACGGCAAAATCCGGTGTGCCCATAAAAACGATGCGCAAAGGTGCCTACTCCGCCGCCATGAAGGCGGCCTTGTCCTTGGCCTCTTTTTTGAGGCGCTTCAAAATCCGTTCGCGTTTGAGCCGCGACAGGTGATCGACGAAGAGAATGCCTTCGAGGTGATCCATTTCATGCTGAATGCAGGTGGCCAACAGCCCCTCAGCCTCAAGACGCTGGGGCTCACCTTCATAGTCGAGATACTCGATAATACAGCGCGCGGGGCGCTCCACCTCTTCAAAAGCCTCGGGAAGGGAGAGGCAACCCTCTTCATAAGGCGCGACATCGTCGGAGGGGTCGATGATCCGCGGGTTGACGAAATAACGGGGCTGCGGCTCTTCGTCAGGGCCAGCCAAGTCCATCACGATGATCCGTTGTGGGACACCCACCTGGATCGCCGCGAGACCGATGCCGGGGGCTGCGTACATGGTTTCAAGCATATCATCCATGAGCTGACGGGTCTCATCGGTAACATCGGCCACATCTTCGGACACCTCGCGCAAGCGCGGATCGGGAACGGTCAGGATCTTTCGAATGGCCATGATCTTGAATTAAGAAGCAGCGTCACTGTGGTCAATCCGGGATGTTTGGGATAAAATAACAGCGCGGAAAGGCGTTCAATGCAACCTACGCGTTTGGGGGATGTTGCGAGGCCTCTCGCCAAGCCTGTGTTTCAGTGACATAAAACATAGGAGGCCGAGCGGCGGGGGCCTGGTTTTTGCTCTCGGTCATCATTGGGACAAGGGTGGTGAGCGAGTATGGCACGATTTTGGAAGCCTGCTCTGATGCGCAGTGAGGTCGGCGTCGATGAGGCGATGGCTCAAGTGACGCAGCAAACGGTGGGAACTGGTCAAACAATGCAAAATAACGAGATCGCACTTCTGCTTTTCGTCGCGGGAATTATTCTCGTTGTTATCGCTTTGCTTGCTGTTCTTTACGGACGGCGCAACCGTGCTGAATACGCTTACGCCGAGGACAAAGACCTCTTCGAGGACGATGATTACCAGGACCAGCGCGACGACCGTGATTTCGCGCCGATCGATGATTTCTCGTCCATCCGCGTGACGCGTGAAGATGACCATGATGAGCTCGCCCAGCGCGAACCTGGCCCGCTCACGCCGGGCTTTGTCGACGGCGATCATGATGATGTCGATCAAGACCAGAACACACAGGATTTCGACGAGCAGCGCGGTGAGAACGTGGTTCCCTTGCGCGCCGCCGAGGCTCCTTTTGAGCAGCGGCCAGCGGTGAACTTCGTCGACGAAGACGACATGCGCCAAGAGGCTCTCGGTGTCGCAAGCTCCATGCCGGAAAGCCGCAGCGATTACGATTTCGGTGGCACCCAAGCCGATCAGGACTTTGAACCACTGACATCGCCCGCCAGCGATGTTTGGGGACAGGCCGAGCATCGTGAGCAACCTGTGATCACCATGGGCCCATCCTACCATGACGATGATGCGCCTTACGTGGCGCCTTTTATCCGCGAATACATCGACACAGCCGAGCGCCGCCAGACCGGCCGCATCGATGAGATGCGCGATGAGCTTCGTCGCCAGATGGGCCTTCTAAAAGAAGAGCAGTCCAATCGCCTAGACCTCGTTCTCTCCTCCATCGACCGCAAATTCGATGGTTTTCAAGGCGCGTTCGGCGGCGGTTTCGATTATGAAGAGGGCGCCAGCACCCGGCGCCGTATCGATGGTTTGCACGCCTCGATCGAGCGGATCACCCAAAGCCTTGAGCGCCAGGGTGAGCGCCTCGCTGATTTGGCCCGTTCGTTCGACACACGACTTTCGGATATGACGCCTTTGCGCGGTGATGTCCGGACCCTGAGCGATGACGTGCGTAGCTTCAAATCGGACATGGAATCGAACACCATGGCGGTGAGTGATCTGCGTGATGAGCTTGGCACGCTGCAAGAGAACTTTACGCGGCTGGAGCGGAACTTCCTTGAAGGCTCGCAAACCGATGCGGCCAATTCCATGCGCCTTGCTGATGTGGTGCGCGGAACACTTGAAGAGGGCGCGTACCAAATTGGGACAAAGCTCAGCAATGGTCATAAGGCCGGCTGTGTCATTTTCCTACAAGGCGGGCGCAGCAAGGTGGCGATCGATGATCGCTTCCCGATCGATGCCTTCAATCAACTCCCATCGCGCGATGCTGTGCGCCGCAACCTGCCCCAGGCAAAGACGGGTGAAGATGAATTCCGCCGCATGGTCCTGCGCGCTATTTTCGGTTGCGCGGACAGTTGCATCGTCGCCGGTGAGACCGCTGACAGCGCCATTCTCTTCATGCCTTCGGAAGCTGCGTACACAGTGCTTCATGACCGCTTCCCCGATCTTGTGCGCGATAGCCATCGCGCGCGGGTCTGGCTCACCTCGCCCTCGACCTTGATGGGCACGCTGAACCTTCTGCACAATGTGTTGCCGGGTTCTGGTGATGAGGAAACACGTCAGCGGGATCGGGATTATGACGACCGCGATGACGGGCCGTTTTATGCAGGCCCTGAGGAGCGTCGTCAGCAGCAAGAGCGCCGCGGGGCCATTGACGAAGCAGAACTTGAACGGCGCCTGCGGGCTTTGCGTGAAGAAGCCGGTGCTATTGCCGAGGAGCTGGAGCGGGGTCGTCAGACGTCAAGCCGTCGGTACCGCGATGAGCCTGCCACACGCCGTTCGCATAAAGATGATTTCGAGGCGCGGCTTGAGCGTTTCACGTTCGATCTCGACGGTGACACGTCATTTGAGACAAGCAAGGGTTCCCGCCGGAGTTTCCGCGACGACCGTGACGACGATCTACGCTAGAACAGGCTCTAACCTTCACGGAGGTTTGCTGGCACGCTTTCCAGTGCCAGCATGTCATCGATGCTAGGACGGGCACGGATTGTCTCGAAGCGATCACCATCCACCAGAACTTCGG
>JBCCTG010000046.1:0-9282 GCA_039198735.1 Pseudomonadota bacterium
AGAACGCGCGCCTTCGCCAATGGCTTCCGCCATGCGGGCGGTGTTTCCATTGTTGGTCGCGAATGTGATCAAGAGCGTTGTCATGGGGTTTGTCTCCTTGGATTCAAGAGGAAGCTGGCGTCATCTAAGTCAGAAAGACAAGCGGGCCAACTATTTTAGCAAGGCCTTGAGTGTCCGCTGCGAGGCAAAATCACGATCTTGTGTTTGGCCGCTCAAGCCAGACCTTCATAAGCTGATGCGCGATCGTGAATTTCGGCGGGACCATGATCGCGCCTTCGCCTTTCATCATGCTGGTGAGGTCTTGACGCGAGAACCAGCGGGCCTCTTCGATTTCGGTGGGGTCGAGGGTGAGGCTCGTGTCCTCCACCTCGGCGATGAAGCCCATCATCAGGCTTGAGGGGAAGGGCCAGGGCTGGCTGAAGATATACTTCATGCTGATGATTTTGAGACCTGCTTCCTCGAACAGTTCGCGGGCGCCGCACATCTCCAGGGTTTCGCCGGCCTCCAGATAGCCTGCGAAAGCGGACATGAAGCCTTGGGGGAATTGGGGACCACGCCCAAGGCAGACGGCATCATCCTTATAGGGAAGAACAATGGCGACGGGGTCGCACCTTGGGAAATGCTCCGTCCCGGTTTTGGGGTTCACCCGTTTGAAACCGCCCTCGGCCGAAACGGTGGCATCGCCGTGGGCGGCGCAAAAGCGCTGGCGCCGGTGCCAGTCGAGGAGCCAACTGGCCTGCCCGGCGATGCCCAGCTCCTCCGGGCTCAAAAACGGTGCGAGATTGCGTAAAGAGCCATACTCACCAAGATCGGCAAAAGGCGGCTGGTCCGCATCCGATGGATCACAGGCATAGATAGGCTGACCGTCCCAAAGACCGAGCAAGACCGTCTCCCGCGCAGAGACCGGCAACGCATCCACGGCATCGAGGGTGAGCCATTGGATCCGCGAAAGGGTCGGCTGGCGATCGATGAGGACCTCGCCTCTGTAAAGGATCAGGAGTTTGGCGCCGGGGTGCTTGCGCTGGGCGTCGAGCCATGCGGGGTCTTTGCGCTCCACCCCCGCGCGGTTGAGGGGGTTGGCCGTGAAGGCGTTCGGGTTTCCGTGCAGCATGGGCCATCCTCATCAGATCAAGGCGAGAGAGATCGTTTGCTTTGCCTAACGGTGAACCGCCTCTGGGGCAAAGGCGGTGAAGCTGCGCCGGACTGCCGCGAGGCTGCTTGAGCATTGTCCTTGGATGAGGTTTTCCAAGGTTTCGCAACGCCCCCTTGCGCCAAGCCTTCTACCGAGCAATATGCTTTCGAGGAAGGCCGCGCGGACGCAGTCCTCGCCAACCCGGTCAGGTCCGGAAGGAAGCAGCCGTAACGAGTTTTGCTGCGGGTCGCGTTGGCTTTCCACCTTTGCTCAACGGCGTTCCAGCATCATTGACCGTCACGCGTAATGGCGAATGTCGAGGCATTGCTGCCCAAGAGACGACTTAGGCTTTGTCGGAGAAGACGCTCTTGATCATGTCAGGCACCATCATGACCGGGCTGTCGGCCTCGATCTCGGAAAGCGCAGACAAAACCATGGTCAAGACCCCGAAGATGGTGAGCGGCAGAATGTGCTCAAACATGGTGTGTCCCCGTCTGACTGCCGTGAAGAATAGGCTTGTCCTGGCAAAGTGCCAGAGACAATCGACTATGTGAAACAGTATCATCCTTGACAGTGCCTATTGTGCGTTAACGGCCCTTCCCTCGCCCTAGGCGGCAAGGTTAAGAGAGACTCGTGACCCAAGACACAGCTTACCAAGTCCTCGCGCGGAAATACCGCCCCACCTCGTTTGACGACCTGCTCGGTCACGAGGTGATGGTCCGCACCCTGCGCAATGCTTTCGACGCCGACCGCATTGCCCATGCGTTCATGCTGACAGGGGTGCGCGGGGTGGGAAAGACCACCACCGCCAGGATCATGGCGCGGGCCCTCAACTATGAAACCGACACTACCGATAAGCCCACCGTCGATATGCCGGAGCTGGGCCGCCACTGCCAGGCCATTGCCGAAGGGCGCCACCCGGATGTCTTTGAGATGGATGCCGCCTCGCGCACCGGCGTGGACGATATCCGTGAGCTGATCGAAGGTGTGCGCTATGCACCGACCGTGGGACGGTACAAGGTCTATATCGTCGACGAGGTGCACATGCTGTCCAAGAACGCCTTCAACGCGTTTCTGAAAACCCTCGAAGAGCCGCCCCCTCATGTGAAGTTCATCTTTGCCACGACGGAAATCCGGAAAGTTCCGATCACGGTGCTGTCGCGCTGTCAGCGGTTCGACCTCAAACGTTTCGATGGCCCCACCTTGGCGGGTCATCTGGGCAGCATCGCCGAGAAAGAAAGTGTGGCGGCGGAAACGGAAGCATTGGAGCTTCTCGCCCGCGCTGCCCAAGGCTCGGTGCGTGATGGCCTGTCGCTGCTCGATCAGGCGATCTTGAGCCGGGAGAGCGCGAGCATCGAGGCCGAAGCGGTGCGGCGGATGATCGGGCTTGCCGACCGGACGCAGAGCTGGTCCCTTCTGGAGGCGACCCTCAAAGGTGACACCGCGAACGCGTTGGCGATGTTCCGGCATCATTACGACTATGGCGCGGATCCGGCGGAGGTCTTGCGCGATCTTCTCGACATCACCCACCTCGTCACACGGACGAAAGCCGCTGGTCCTGAGGCCGCGAGCCATGGCCCTGCGGGCAGCACCGATGCTGAAGCCGCAAAAGCCCTGGCGCAGCAGCTTGCCATGCCGGCCCTGACCCGGACATGGTCGCTCCTCATGACGGCGCTTCAGGAAACGCAAACCGCGCCTGATCCCGCAGCGGCGGCGGAGGTGGGGCTCATCCGTCTTGCTTTTGCCAGCACGTTGCCGACGCCTGGCGAGGTCCTGCGCGGCGGTCCTGTCCCGCCGCCTGCACCTGCGCTTGCTGTCGCCAGCAGCGACGCTCCGCCTGCCGATGATCAAGGGCCACAAAGCTTTGCCGATGTTGCAGCCCTTGCGGGTGCACGGGGGGATTATATCCTCCGCGAGCAGATCGAGCGCTTCGTGCAGCCCATCGGTTTTGCCGATAACACGCTCACCATGGCTTTGGTGGACGGTGCGCCTGCGGATCTTTCCGCCCGCATCCAGGCGGGTTTGATCAGTTGGACAGGCCAGACCTGGGACGTGGTGGTGGAGACGGGCAGCGCAGAGCCCACTTTGCGCAAGGCCCGTGCTCAAGCCATCGAAGAGCACCCGTTGGTGAAAGAGGCGCTCAAAACCTTTCCCGGCGCAGCGATTGCCGAAGTGCGCCCGCTGGGCGCAAAGGAGACACCATGAAGAATTTCCAGGATATGATGAAACAGGCCGCTGGCCTTCAACAGAAAATGCAAGAGGCCCAGGAAAGTCTCGCAGCCTTGGAGGCGGAAGGCGCTTCCGGCGGCGGCCTCGTCCGTGTTATGATGAATGGCAAGGGTTATGCTCGCAAGGTCGTGATCGACCCCTCGCTGTTCTCCGAGGATGACAAAGAGGTGCTCGAAGATTTGATCACGGCGGCGATCAACGACGCCAAGGCCAAGCTTGAAGAGCAGTCGGCGGCAGCGATGAAAGAGATGACCGCCGGTCTGCCGCTTCCGCCAGGCATGAAGCCGCCTTTCTGAGCCGATGGCACGAACCTCCGCGGGCCCTGAGCTCGACCATTTGATCAGCCTCCTGTCAAAACTGCCAGGATTTGGTCCGCGCTCGGCCACCCGCGCGGCGCTGCACATGCTGCGCAAGCGCGAGGCAGTGATGCAGCCCTTGGCGGCGGCCCTGCACAAAGTGGCCGAGACCGTGCATCCATGCTCCGTATGCGGCAATTGGGATGCCCAGGATCCTTGCTCGATTTGTTCCGATGATGAGCGTGATCCCGCGTCGATCTGCGTGGTGCAGGATGTGGCGGATGTTTGGGCCCTGGAACGTGCGCGGGCCCATCGCGGGCTTTATCATGTTCTCGGCGGTGTGATCTCACCTCTTGATGGGGTGGGTCCTGATGATTTGCGCATCAGCGAGCTTGTGGCGCGGGCCAGTGAGCCGCAAACCTTGGAAATCATCCTTGGCATGTCGGCCACCGTTGATGGCCAGACCACGGCGCATTACGTCAGTGAACGCCTTGAGGGACGCGGTGTGACCATCACCCGCATGGCCCACGGGGTGCCCGTGGGCGGCGAGCTTGATGTGCTTGACGAGGGCACCTTGGCCGCAGCTTTGAAAGCGCGGCGGCCGCTTTAGGTAAGGCGGCTTGCCCCGTGCCTTGTTGCTGGTACGCTGAGGGCGCATGATGGACATGCTTAGAACCTTCAGGACCCCTGCGACCCATGCGTGCTTTTTTTATCGTGACCATGCTGATGCTCACCAGCCTGACACCGACTGCGGCTGGTGAGGTGACAATTGAGGAGGTGGTGATCAGGCCCTTGGGCGGTGATCGCTATGAATTTTCGGTGACTTTGCGCCATGCCGATGCAGGCTGGGATCACTTCGCCGATCATTGGCAGGTGGAAAGTCCTGATGGTGAGGTGTTGGGCGAGCGGCCTTTGACCCACCCCCATGTGCGGGAGCAGCCTTTCACGCGCTCGACGACGGTGACCATTCCGAAGGGGATGGGCGAGGTGGTCGTCCGTGCACGCGATACTTTGCATGGTTGGGGCGAAGAAACCTATATGGTGCAAGTGCCGCAGAACTGATCAATTCAGCACCTCAACATCGACCATGACCACGCCCACCTGATCCATATCGAGCTTCCTGGCAGCGGCACCGCTCAGGTCAATCACTCGGTCGTCAGCATAAGGACCACGGTCATTGATTGTCACGGTGACCGCTTGGCCCGTGTCGCGGCGGGTGACCCGAACCTGCGTACCAAAGGGCAGTGTACGGTGCGCCGCGGTGTACCCATCATGGCGATAGATCTCACCGCTCGCCGTGGGGTTCCCATCGAGGCTGGCGGCATAATAGGATGCCTCACCAGAGAAACGTTCGGTGACTTGCTCGTCACTCTGCTGGGCCTCTTGGCGCGCAACCTGGATTTCGCGCTGCAGGATTTCCTCAATCGTTTCCGTGGGCGAGGCCCCTTCACGGACAATCAGATTGTTGGAGATGGCATAATGCGCACCTCCAAAAAGACCGGCGCCGAAAACCATGCCAACGAAAAAACTGCGCATGCCCATAGCCTCTCTCCCTTGCGCATTGAGAAATCTAGGTACGTGTTTGTCGTAGTATAAAACAAAAGACTTTTCTTATTGGGAAATTGCAACTTGGCAAACGCTTTGTGCGTTCAGTTACTTTTCAAGGTTGTGGAGAATTGGCACTGTCTGACTCTTGTCGAATCAAGTATTTTAAAATCTGCCCGAAAGGAGGTGATACTATTGAAATGTTCTAAAAAACTAAGGACTGTTAGGCCCGGGCCAAAGCCCGGACCTAAACCGGTGCCGGTCAAACCACACCGTCGTTCGAAACCAAAACCGTGTAAATAATTTCACGGTGATGCTGTGGCCCTTATGCCGGCCACAGCATCTACATGAATCAAAAATCAACACATTTAGCAAGAGCTAAGATTGCTTAGTATCGAATTAATATCGATACTCATCGTTCTTGAAAGGGCCAGCCTTGGACACGCCAATATAGTCCGCTTGATCACCCGTCAGTTCACTGAGGTGTGCGCCCACATGGGCGAGGTGGAGGGCGGCGACTTTCTCGTCGAGATGCTTCGGCAGGACGTAGACCTTGTTCTCGTAATTGCCTTCGTTCTTGTAGAGTTCAATCTGTGCCAGGGTTTGGTTGGTGAAGCTGGCTGACATCACAAAGCTTGGGTGCCCTGTGGCGTTGCCGAGGTTCACAAGACGCCCTTCGGAGAGAAGAATGACCTTCTTGTCCGCTGCGATCTCGATCATGTCCACCTGGTCTTTGATGTTCGTCCACGGATAGTTGCGCAGGGCATCCACCTGGATCTCGTTGTCAAAGTGACCGATGTTGCAAACGATCGCCATATGCTTGCAGGCTCGGAAATGATCAGCCGTCAGAACGTCCTTGTTGCCCGTGGCGGTGACGATGATGTCCGAACGGGGGCAAGCCTCGTCCATGGTCACCACTTCATAGCCGTCCATCGCCGCTTGCAGCGCGCAAATGGGATCGACTTCAGTGACGAGAACCCGTGCACCCGCACCGCGCAGCGATGCGGCGGAGCCTTTGCCGACATCCCCGTAACCGGCCACGGTGGCGACCTTGCCCGCCATCATCACATCCGTACCGCGACGAATGGCGTCGACCAGGGATTCTTTGCAGCCATATTTGTTGTCGAATTTCGACTTGGTGACACTGTCGTTGACGTTGATCGCGGGGAAGGGAAGTGTGCCGGCCTTCTCACGCTGGTAAAGCCGCATGACGCCAGTGGTGGTTTCTTCCGTGACGCCTTTGATCGAGGCTTTCACCCGGCTGTAGAACCCAGGGTCACGGGCAAGGCGCTTTTTGATCGTGGCAAAGAAGGCTTCCTCTTCCTCATTGGACGGATTGTCGAGGACCGAAGGATCGGTTTCGGCTTGCGCGCCGAGGAGGATCAACATGGTGGCATCACCGCCATCGTCGAGGATCATGTTGGCGAGGGAGCCGTCGGGCCATTCCCAAATGCGGTCGCAGAAATCCCAATACTCTTGCAGGGTCTCGCCTTTGTGGGCGAAAACGGGCGTGCCGGAAGCGGCGATTGCGGCGGCGGCGTGGTCTTGGGTCGAGTAAATGTTGCAACTGACCCAGCGGACTTCTGCGCCAAGGGCTTCAAGCGTGCGGATCAGCACCGCGGTTTGGATGGTCATGTGCAGCGAACCGGCGATCCGCGCGCCTTTGAGGGGCTGTGCCGACCCATATTCTGCGCGGGTGGACATGAGGCCCGGCATCTCGTGCTCGGCGATGGCGATTTCTTTTTCACCGAACTCGGCAAGGCCGATGTCTTTGACGGCGTAATCCTGGGTCATGGGGGCTCCTCCGAAACTCTTGGAGGGCGCGCTAGCAGGGCTGGCTGAGGATATAAAGCTTTCTTTATATCGCAGGTCGGGCCCATGCGCATGCGCTTTTGGCTTAACGGAAGCGCGACCCGTGCAGACAATCAGGGTTGCCCAAACCTTCCACAAGGCCCCGCAGGTGGGCAAAACGCGCAAAGATCACCATGGTGATCCACATCGGCCAGTCACGGAGTTTCATATACCGGCCACCCACCCGCTGGGCATGGCGAAGGTCGCGCAGGAACCGCCCGACAATCGCTCGCGGTAGATAACAGGCATTGCAATTGGGGCGGACCTTCATGTCCGAATAGCCGGTGTTGCGGTAGACATCCCATGTGAACCCGGCATCGCCCACGGCGTGCCGCGCAACAGCTCCGCTCACGAAGTAAGCACGATGACCATGCTTGTGCAGAGCGTCCAGCCGAATCCTGGCGGAGAGAAACTGCGTCGCGGCATGCTTGTAAGGAAACGCCTTGGCCAATTCCGTACGATAAAGCGCCGCATTGTTCGAGATATGATTGGTGGGACCGTCGCTACCGCGATCGTCGAAACTCCGTTCCAGAAGATTGCACGTGCGGCGCCAGATCGTCTCTTCGCCATAATAAGTCCGACCAAAGAAAATACTACAGTCCGGATGGCTCGCAACGGCCTTGGTGATGGCATCGAGCCAGCCTGGCTCGGGCACTGTATCGGCTTCGATCGACACAACCCATTCGGTGGTCACATGGTCGAGGGCTGCATTTTTGAGGGCGCATGATGTGTGTGCGTCCCTGTAGACCAGTTCAACCTGAAGACCCTGATCGAAAAGGTCTTGCGGCGGAGCAATGTTTTGGTTCGCCGTGCTTTCGGCAATGACAATTTTGTAAGGTGCCCAAACGCCCTGCTCAGCAAGGCTTTTGAGGAGAAGGATTTCATCTTTGTAAGATTTTTCACCTGTCTCATAATCGGACACCACCACCATGGTTAGGTCGAGGGCTGGCGTGAAATTGAAATCTTCAACGGCCGTGCCGGCAAGTTCTGCCGTGAAATCAAGAGCCATGGCGCGTCGTCCTCAACTTCCTTTTCTGTTAAAACTTAACGTCTGCTAACCTTAAAGATCGGTGAATAAGCAAATTTGTCAATAAGTTAACGCAGCAAGGTTAATCACCTGTAGGCCGAGCCTGAAAGTTCCGAAGACTTGCGTAAGGCTTCGATCATGCCGCGTGTTTGGGGCACACGGACAAATGCTAGAAGCGCCATCCACAGTGGCCAATCCTGAATTTTCAAATAATCAGAGCCCAGAGCAGCAGCTTTTTTGATGTCGTTGCGGACCCTCGATGCCAAGATCAATGGAATTTGCAGCGCGTGGAAGCTGCTGCGCTCAGCGACATCAGAGAACCCTGTGTTCCGGTGCACGTCCCACACGAAGGAAAGATCGCCAATTGCATGACGTGTCTTGGCATCGCGCACCATATAGGCCCGGTGCCCCTCATCGAAGATGGCTTTGTTCCGTAAACGTGCTGAGGCAAACGGCGTTGCCGCCTTGGGGTAGGGATGCCGTTTCAGCATGTCGGTCTTATAGAGGGCGGCATTGTTCGAAATATGTCCGCAAGGCCCGTTCTGGCCGCGATCATCGAAGCTCCGGTCAAGGAGGTTCAGAGCCCTGTGCCAACTGGAATCCTCACCATAATAAGTGCGGCCGCCGAACACGGAATAATCGGTTTTCGATGCTGCGGCCTCGGTGATGGCCGCCATCCAGCCAGGTTCAGGAACGGCGTCGGCTTCGAAGACGGCAACCCACTCGGTCTCCACCTGGGCGACGGCATAATCTTTGAGCGATGCGGAATCCTCGCGCGGTCCGTAAACAATCTCGACATTGAGAGGGGTGGCGAAGAGTGCGTCTGGCGCTTGAGCATCGCGGTTGTTCTCGCTTTCACCAATCAAGACTTTGAACGGACGGACGTTCTCTTGCGCGGCGAGATGCGCGATCATCTCAAGCTCATCATGCCAAGATTTCGCACCGGCTTCGTAGTCGGAGACGACCACCACGGTGAGATCAATCACCGGCAGGCTCGCCTCGACTGCTGCAGCATTGTCGTTTTCAGGACTGTCGTACCCCATGCCTACCCCTTCACGCAGATCAACTTGCCGCGAAGGTCAGCAAAAACTGTGCCCTAGAGCTGTTTCAGTGATCTTCGAGCCACTGAAACAGCTCTCGATTCTTTGACTGTCGCGTTTTCGAACCGCCAAACCGGCTCCACTTTGGCTGAAAACGCTCTA
>JBCCTG010000047.1:0-9139 GCA_039198735.1 Pseudomonadota bacterium
CACGTTCCAAAGCTGCGGCAGCTCATCAAGGCTGGTGCGGCGCAGGAGGCGACCGGTTTTGGTGATCCGGTCATCGTCCTTGGTGGCCTGTTTGACGTCGTCACCGTCTTCCATCACCCGCATTGTGCGGAATTTCATAATGGGAAAAATATCCCCCGCCATGCCTTGGCGTCGCTGAACGAAAAAGATGGGCCCAGGACTGTCGAGCTTCACCGCCAAGGCGCAGAGCAGCATAATCGGTAGAAAGACGATCAATGCGATTAGGCCAATGATACGGTCTTCGAGGGCTTTGGTGAAAATCCCCCAGCCATCGATCGGGCGACGCTGCACAAGGTATGTCGGCACAGAGCCCACCGAGGCCAGACGGCCACCGCGTTTCATCCATAAAGGATGCGGCGCCAAGGACACATGCACAGGCAAACGACGCAGCTGGTTGAGAAGCTCATCAATCTCGTCATCGTCGCCCTGCGGGCAGACCACGATGTCGTCGACCATGCCGTCTTCCACAAAACATTGGAGCTTCTGGAACTCTGCCGTGTCGTGAGAGCGCAGGTCGCCCGTTTCAAAACTGCGGACAACCTCGACGCTCGGCTCTAGAAACTTGCGGTGACGCGCCAGAAACGACGTGCGCGCAGGCGGACCGACGATGGCCACCCGGCGACAAAGAAGGCCGCCGCTGGCCGACAGGCGCTTCAGCACCCTCGCCACGATGAACCGTGTCCCAATAATACCCATCGTCGAGAACCCAGCCCAGGCCAGAAGCCAACCTCGGGAAAGCAATTGGGTCAGGCCGAGAGAGTAACAGGCCGCAATGAAGCTCAAAAGGATAAGAGCCCAGCGCCAAACAGCTCCACGAACCGTCCCCCAACTGTCCAAAAGCTGGTCAAAACGGAAATAACCGCCCTGACGCATCGCTTCGACATAGATCAGACTGGCAAAAAAGCCTGCGGAGATCAGCACCATAGCGTTGGTCGCCATGATCATGCCGTCGGGCATGGTGGTCAGTGTCGCAAAAGGCGTGGCCGCCGCCGCCGAGGCCGTGATGACAGCCACCGTGACCGTTCCCACGATATCGGAACAGACCTCACGGGATAGGCCGTGGCGCTTACGACGAGAAGCCGTCTCGAAATCACCGCGAGTCGTGATGGACATTCGTTGGCCTCAGCTTCCCCGACATGCCACCGGTTGACATCCGTGGCTCTGCACCTGTCTAGGCAAGGAATGTGCCTTGGCATAGGGGAGCCGTCGGCAATTGTCCCAAAGAGGTATAGATCCCGCGGCAGCGAAGACAGTGTGAGAGAGATTTATGACGTCAATTGCTGAAACCATGGTGAAGGCCGCTGTTGAAGCCAGTGGTGCTATTCTCGACATTTACCGCTCTGGCGCCAAGGCGCAGACAAAAGGTGATGGCTCACCTGTGACCCTTGCGGACGAACGTGGCGAGGAGATTATCCTTAAGCATTTGAAAGAAAACCATCCAGATATCCCCGTGTTGGCCGAAGAATCGGTGGCCGCCGGTGATATTCCTGAGATTGGTGACACGTTCTTTCTCGTCGATCCTCTCGATGGCACCAAGGAATTTGTCAGCGGTACGGATGAGTTCACCGTCAACATCGCGCTGATCAAGGATGGCGTGCCCATCATCGGTGTGGTGACCACCCCGGCGATAGGCGGGGTGTATGTGGGCGAAATCGGACAAGGCGCCAGCTTGCAGGCTTATGACTTTGACAAAGGTGAGCCCACCGGGGAGCTACAAACAATTTCCGTGCGGACGAAACCCCAAACGGGCGCCGTGGCGATGACCAGCCGTTCTCATGGCTCACCGGAAACCCAGAAGATGCTCGAACGTCTCGGCGTCACTGATGTCTTGCCCGCAGGCTCGTCGCTGAAGTTTTGCGCCATCGCGGAAGGCCGCGCTGATCTCTATCCGCGTCTTGGCCGCACCATGGAATGGGACACGGGCGCAGCGCACGCAGTGCTGAAGGCTGCTGGCGGCGAGGTTTATGTCTTCGACGATCAAGAGCGCGGCGCGCCTTTGGCCTACGGTAAGACAGCGCGGGGCTATGACAACCCGCACTTCCTCGCCGTCGGCGGAGAGATGTGACGTCTCCAGAAGATTTCATCAAAAACGAAGCCGCAAAGCTCGGATTCGACGCCTGCGGAATAACGTCTCCTGTGTTGCCCGGTCAAGTCGGGCAGCATTTGAGGGAAGCCTTGAGCCTTGGCCATCACGCCACCATGGCGTGGCTAGAGGGCCGCTCGGCTGAACGTTCTCAACCCCAAAACCTTTGGGACGGCACCCGCTCCGTCATTATGCTGGGCATGAATTATGGACCGAATGAGAACCCGATGAAGCGCTTAGCAAAGCGAAGCATGGGCAACATCTCCGTCTATGCCCTGGGTGATGATTATCATGATACGGTGAAAAAACGCCTTAAGCAGCTTGGGCGCATGCTGGGTGAGCATTTCGACTGCCCGCTGAAGGTTTTCGTGGACACAGCCCCCGTGGCGGAAAAACCTCTTGCCGCCCAAGCGGGGATTGGCTGGCAGGGTAAGCACACGAACCTTGTGAGCCGGGAGCATGGATCCTGGCTTTTCCTCGGCGCGATTTTTCTTGGGATCGGTCTTAAGACGGATGATCCCGAAACAGACCATTGCGGATCGTGTACGAACTGCCTCGATATCTGCCCAACGAACGCTTTTCCCACGCCCTATAAGCTCGATGCCCGGCGCTGCATCAGCTATCTAACGATTGAGCACAAAGGGCCGATCCCGGAGGAGTTTCGCACGGCGATGGGCAATCGCATCTATGGCTGCGATGATTGCCTTGCCGTCTGTCCCTGGAACAAGTTCGCGGCGGAAGCACAGGAGAGTGCGTTTCATGCCCGTGAGGAACTGAAAAACCCTTCCCTGGAAGAGCTGAGCCAGCTCGATGACGCAGGCTTTCGGGCCTTGTTCCGCAAATCACCGGTCAAACGCATCGGCCGGGACCGCTTTGTCCGCAATGTGGCCATCGCCATGGGTAATTCTGGCGATGCAGGCTTGCGCGGCGCGTTGGACCCGCTGCTCAACGATCATGATACGGATGTTCGTGAAGCTGCTGCCTGGGCCCTTGATCGTCTCAAAACTTTTTAGGGCACAATGCTCGTGGGAGCTGAAAGAGTGGCTCTTGCACTTTAGCGGCGATCCTCGACGATCACTGCAGGCTCAAGCGTCGTGATCTCACCATCGGCAAGGGTCAGGACAAACACCTCGTCCTTCTCCTGCCATTGCGCCCAACAGTCGGGATCTTCCTTAATGGTCGGATGGTCAGCAAGCTCAGCCTCGTCATAGGCACACAGGGCGGCACTTCCGTCGGCAAGCAAAAAATATTCTGTCCACGTATAGCCGCCTATGCTTGTCACCATGTCATAAGAATGGGTCCACACTTGTGTCCTGACAATGACCGCAACGCGATCATCCGTGCCCGCAACAGCAAAATGCAGGGCACTGCCCAAGACGATAGCAAGAAGAGCAAGAGCTTTCATGATCAGAGCACACCCACGGTTGTTGTCCTTGGCAATTTGACGCGCAGACACTGCCGAGGCCAATGAAAAAACATCCAACGATAGCAAGAACATCAGCCTCGTTCTAACGCTGACGGCGCAGTCTTGCTGCAGCATCGACCAAGACCGCTGCCGACAAACCAAACATCAACAGCCCGTTGAGGGACGCAAAACCAGGAAGCAAGCGCCAAGGCTGGGGCGCTAGCACATCACCAAAACCCAAAGTGGTGTAGGTCGTGAGGCCAAAGTAAAGGGCTTGTTCAAGCCCTCCGCTCACCGACGTTTCCATGAAGATCAGAGCCCAGACGAGAACCGACCCCGTATGCGCAATGATAAGGCCAAGGCCCACCACACAGAGTTTGATGACGTCAACAATATCGGAGAGCAGACCACCTCTCCTCTGCCCCACCCGTGCGAATTCGCGCAGCATGATGATGATCAAGCCGTGGATCACGATGCTGGCCAAAACAGCAAGGCCGGAAACGGCGAACTGGTTGCCAATGGTGCCAAAGTCCATGGCGGAGCCTCTCAAAACCTGAAGTCAGTCTATCAGGAGCGCCCCAAATGAGAAGCATGGCTTAGGTTGAGGGTCTTCGCGACTGTCCTGTCAGCATGAGAGAGATGAGTCTCTCCCTTGGGAGAGATCGACATCTTCGATGTCGAGAGAGGGGCGAACACAGCCTCCCCCTCTCCCCCAACCAAAGACTGGGACCTCTCCCTAGGGAGAGGTGAACGCAAGTGTTAGAAGATTGAGGATTTAGCGCGGCGCCAGAACCATCATCATTTGACGACCTTCGAGCTTAGGCAGGGCTTCGACCTTGGTGGTCTCTTCGAAGTCCTCGCGCACGCGGTTCAAAAGCTCCATACCACGCTCCTGGTGGGCCATTTCCCGGCCGCGGAAGCGCAAAGTCACCTTCACCTTGTCACCGCCTTCGAAGAAGCGGCGCATGGCTTTGGTTTTCACCTCATAGTCGTGCTTGTCGATGTTCGGGCGCATCTTGATCTCTTTGATCTCAACGACCTTTTGCTTCTTCTTGGCTTCAGCTTTTTTCTTCTGCTGCTGGTATTTGTGCTTACCCCAGTCCATCAGCTTACAGACGGGAATGTCACCAGCGTTGACTTCGACCAGGTCGAGACCTTGGCGCGCGGCGAGCTCCATGGCGTCTTCTGGAGGCATCGGCCCTTGCTTTTCTCCGTCCCCGTCAATGAGCAGGACGCGAGCGGCGCGGATATCCTCGTTCATTCGTGGCCCCGTCGGTTTTGGCGGGACGTCTTTCATGGGTCTGCGTGCGATCGTGCGGTCTCCTTATGTGACTGTCGCGGCGCGATTCTGCGCGTCTCTTAGATAAGGAAACCTTGATGCACGTTCAATCGAAAGTGTGTCACGTGTTAACCGAAGGCATGACGCCCCTGGCTCACGCGCAAAAGACCCATGTTTTTCAACGTGGAAAGAGCAAGATCAGGCGTCAAATTGCCCATATTGCTGGCCGTCAGCTTGACCACATCCCGCCCAAAAAGTGCATCGCTCGGCAAATCTTCCGAGGCAGGGACCAAAACAACCCCCGGCGTACCCGCAGCGGCCACCAGATGAAGCTCATCGGAAGGCCCGGCGAGGAAGAACTGGGCATGCCTTGCAAGAACGCTCATTTGCGCGGCATCCGCTTTGCCTGAAAGGTCCACAGCCGCGCGGCCCTGTCCGCCTTGCATATCGGCGGTGAGCTGCATCACGTCATAGGCATAGGCGCCAAGCTCTTGATTGCCGAGGATCACGGGCGTGACGTTATCCTGCGCCATGATCGCCGCCACGGCTGCGTAATTCTCAGCGGGCCAGCGATGGGCTGCATTGGCCGCGGGTATAAAGAGCGCAAAATCACCGGAAACGCCGAACCAACTGGGATCGAGATTGGCTGAGCCTTTGTCGGGGCTCGCCGACCACGAAAGATCAGGGAGCCGCTGTTCGATCTCCAAACCCGATTCATGCAGCAATTTGCGCATACCGGGGCCAGCCAGGGGGCTTGGTTTGAGAGAGTTCTTGGTGTCTTGCAGCTTACGCCTGGGTCCGACCCAAGTTGGGGCGCGGAAGCCCTTGAGCATGCCGCGCAGCTCCATACTCTCGCGGGTGCCATCAAGATCATAAGCGACGCTGTAGCCAACTTTTTTCAGTTGGGCCGCCAACTCGCGCTTGTCCTGGGGGGTGGTCATGGGCCGGGTGGCGACGACCCGGTCGAAGAAGGGCGCGCATTTGGCTAGCCGCTGCATCTGCGGGCTGGTCACAAGATCGATCGTCGCGCCTGGATGCGCCCGGCGAATGGCTGCAAAAGCCGGCTCGGCCTCGATGAAAAGACGAAGCCCATCGCGTTTGACAACAAGAACTTTTGGTCCGCCGCGTTGTCCTGAGCCCCTCACAGTGTCACTCCATGCTGCATAGTTAACCTCTGATAGACCATAAGGGTCGCCGCCGTCATGGCCTCGACCGTGAACTTTTCGCGTGCATTTGCCATGCCGCGCTCGCCCATCGCCGCGCGCCCACCTGCATCAAGATCGTTAACGAGCGCGAGCGCTTCTGCAAGAGCTGTTGCGTCCGAGGGGGGGATCAATAGGCCGCTTTTGTGCGGGATCACCGTTTCGAGGGAGCCTCCATGGGCCGTGGCGATGATGGGCCGCCCCGCCGCCTGGGCCTCCACCGCCACACGGCCAAAAGCCTCCGGATCCGTGGAGGCCGAGACCACCACATCCGATGCCATAAGCCAGGCCGGGACATCGTCGGTGGCAGGCAGGAGCTGGAACCTGTCGGCCAAGTGTCGCGCTTCGATGTGTTTTTGCAGCCCAGCGACATAATCAAGCTTATCGTCCTGGCGCCCTATGGCGATGAACGAGACCTCGATATCGGGTCTTGTGTCCCGCAAGTGCGCAGCCGCGTCTATGAGGACCGAATGGCCTTTCCACCCTGTGAACCGGCCAGGGAGCAGCACCCGCAGACCTGGCCCGAATTGGCAACGCACCTTATCGATCCGCGCCTCATCGATCGCCGATGGATCAAAGCGGGAGAGATCGGCCCCCCGCGGGATCACCGTCATCCGGCTTTCGTCGAAATAGGGTTTGCCCCGGTACTGCTTCGCGACGGCATTGGCGGTGAATTGCGAATTGGCGATCACCGCGTCGGCGCGCACCATGACGGAGTTGTAGAGCCGTTTGAGTGCCGTCTTGGCACTGTAGGCACCGTGATAGGTGGTGACGAAGGGCCGACCCGTGGACCGTGCCGCTTTCAAAGCACTCCAAGCCGGTGCCCGTGACCGGGCATGGACGATCGACACGCCGCGTTCCTTGATCAGCTCGGCGAGGTTGCGCGCGTTTTCCGCGATTACCAGCGGGTTCTTGCTCTGGGCTGGCATGGTGATGTGCTCACTGCCGCCTGATGCGAGGTCGTGGACCATCCGTCCGCCGCTTGAAACCACCAGCGATACCCCGCCTGCACGGATGAAGGCCGTGCCGATTTCCAAGGTGGTCCGCTCGGCCCCGCCGCTTTCGAGCGCCGGGATGATCTACAAAAGGGTCTGGCCTTGAAAGTCCAAGCGTTGCGCTTCCTGTTGGCGTCCAATGCAGAATGCCGCTACGCGGAGCAGCCATGGAAAACAACGCTCCCGCCTTTTTTGACGGCCCGAATGCCCGCCTCGCTTACCGCATGCACGAGGGAGAGGACCCGACAATTGTCTGGCTCGGCGGTTATGCTTCCGACATGCTGGGCACCAAGGCTGAGGCCCTTGCAACCTATGCCAAGGAAGCTGACCAAGCTTATCTCCGGTTCGATTATTCCGGCCACGGCGAAAGCGAAGGACACTTCGAAGACGGAACACTTTCAACCTGGTTCGCCGATGCTGAAAGCTTGATCGGTGACAAAGCACCAGGACGGAAGATCCTTGTGGGCTCCTCCATGGGGGCATGGCTCACGCTTCTCTACGCCAAGAAACACCCCGCTGAAGTCTCCGCTGTGGTGCTGATCGCGCCTGCACCGGATTTCACCGAAGACCTTGTCTGGCCAAGGCTCAGCCAAGAGCACCGCGACCGGATTGAGAAAGATGGCTTCGTCAAAACCGGTCCCACCGGCCATGCGAGCGAGACCTATACACAAGCGCTTTTCGAGGACGGGCGCGCAAACCTTGTCCTCCGCACACCCATCACGCTCCCCTGCCCGGTGTGCATTCTTCAAGGCACGCAAGATGAAGCCGTGCCCGTTGCCCATGCCCTCAAAGTCGCTGATGCCATCGACGCACCATCGGTGACTACCACCTTGGTCAAGGATGGCGACCACAGACTTTCCAACCCCGAAGACCTCTATCTTTTGATCCGCACTGTCAGCACCTTTATCGAGAATTGAACGCGCTTGCCGATCGCTCACTCGATATGAACCTCGCTTCGCTTTAACGGGTTTCTTATGAGGCTTCCTCTTCCCATTCCTATCCAACGCGCCTTCGCCGTGATCGCGTGGGAGCGGGCTTTCCTTGCTTTTCTGCCAGCCTTCCTATGGCTGATCGGCAGCTTAGCGATCGGTTGGACCGGGGCCTTGGCGCTCTTGCCTTTATCTTTTCACGTCACGGCGCTGATTGCTTTTTTGGTAGGGCTGACGACGCTGGTGGCCCGCGGCGGGCGGCGGTTCCGCTGGCCCACCAAACGCGAGGGCTTGCGCCGAATCGAGGCGCGCAACGGGCTGGCCGATGGCTGCCTCGATACAGCCTATGCGGAGCCCTTTGGCGGCGATGAAAGCCACCCCCTCTGGATAGCCTCGCGTAAGAAACTGATCGAGACAGCAGGCAGGCCCAAGCCCCCGCTTCTCAACATCGACCAGCGCCAGGCCGATCCTTTTTTCCTGCGTTGTCTTGTGCCGCTGGTGCTGCTTGCGGTGGTCGGCATCTCCCGCGGCAACCCTGAAGGCTTGCGCGCCAGCCTGTCGCCGCCTTTTCCAGATCCGCCGCCGATCATCGTCGATGCTTGGATCGAGCCGCCCGCCTATACCGGTCTTTCGCCAATCTTGCTGCGCCATCAGATCCACAACTTTGCCAACATCCCTGAAAGCTCTGAGCTGCACATTCGTTTGCGGGATGAAAGCGGTGACTTGGTACGCGGGGTGATCACCTACACCACCGACGAAAAGAGGCGTCGGCGGATCAAAACCTCCGAAGCCGATCAATCCACCGTGACGGCGACCATTGAGGAGACGGGCCTTCTGACCATCAATGCTCGCCGTGAGAGCCGCCAGATCCGCCTCAATGTCAGGAAAGACGGTCCGCCATCGGTGTGGCTGGCCGAAGATCCTGAGCTTGCCACCGGCGTGATCCGCCTCTCCGTGGTGACCAGCGATATTTATCCGTTGGCCAAGGGATCACTCATTCTCTCGCTTCTCCCTGGGCAAAAATTGAGCGCCGATGCACCCAAGCCCGATAAAGCGATCACGGCGAACCCTTCCCTCATCGATCTTCCTGAACTCGCTGGACCCACCGGTCAGATCGAGGTGGAGATCGACGCCGAGACACACCCTTGGGCAGGGCTTCTTGTGAAAGCAGTGATTGAGGTCACCGACGGACGCGGGCAAACTGCTC
>JBCCTG010000048.1:0-9053 GCA_039198735.1 Pseudomonadota bacterium
CCCGTCTCCAATCCAAAAAGCTTGTGCGCCATGGTCAACACACCATCGACAATCTTAAGAGGGATCAAGGAGGGTGTGCCGCCGCCAAAATAAATGCTCCTCAATGGACGCATCTCGGTCAGGTCCGCCATGCGGGCCAAATCCTCCTGAAAAGCGTGCTGCCACGCAGCCGCATCGACCTGCCGGTTTTTCGCGACGGTGAAATCGCAATACGGACAAATCCGTGCGCAATAGGGCCAATGAACGTAAAGCCCTAGCGGCCTCAAGCGAAAAGCTCCGTAAGCAGCTTTTCCATGGCGCGGCTGCGGTGGGAGAACTTGGCTTTATCCAAAGGCGGCATTTCAGCAAATGTGCACTCGTCACCTTCAGGCACAAAGCAGGGGTCGTAACCAAATCCTCCCGCTCCTCTTGGCGGGAAGACAAGATGGCCGCGCACCTCGCCGCGGGTCATGATCTGTCGCCCATCGGGCCAGAGAAGGATGAGCACACTGACAAAACCGGCACTGCGATTGTCACCGGCGTCGCGCACTTCACGTTCAAGGCGCGCCATGGCGAGGGAGAAATCACGCTCAGGCCCACCCCAATCGGCCGAGTAAACCCCAGGCGCACCGCCGATGGCATCGGCAGAAAGCCCTGAGTCGTCAGCCAGCACCGCAAGACCCGAAGCTTTCACAGCGGATTGGGCCTTCAAAAGCGCATTGGCCTCAAACGTGTCACCGGTCTCTTCCACCTCGGGCAGGTCGAGCGCCGCAGCAGAGGTCACGAGAATGCCGTGCCCTTCAAGAAGGCTTTCCATTTCAGCCACTTTCCCGGCATTGCGGGTGGCAAGAACAAGCTTATTGTCAGGGAACATAACCGTCCAAACTCCTTGCTTCAGCGCATGATCGAATTGTCGGCTTGCGGCAACCTCAGGGATCGTTCATCACCGCTGGCTAGGGGTTTTTACCGATAAAGGGCAAATCTCAACTGTGACCATTCGCGTGACCTTGGACAAGATTTTGACCGAACGCGACATGTCGTTGACGGAATTGTCCGAGCGCGTGGGCATCACCATCGCCAACCTCTCGATCCTGAAGACAGGCAAAGCCAAAGCCGTCCGGTTCACCACCTTGGAGAAAATTTGCCGGGTGCTGGACTGCCAACCTGGTGATATTCTGGAATACGATCCCTGATTGGTGTATGGGCCGCCGATGTCCTTGACCCTTGATATCAATGCCCCCGCGGTTTCGCCCACAGATTTGCGCACCTCGCTCATCGGTTTGTCGCGGGCTGAGCTTGCGGCGCAGCTTTCCCAAGACCTCGGCCTTGCCGAGAAAGAAGCGCGGATGCGGGCACGGCAGATTTGGGGGTGGATCTACAATTTCGGCGTCACCGATTTTTCAGCGATGACCAATATCGGCAAAAACCTACGTGAGACGCTCGATGATTGGTACCGCATTCCGCGCCCGGAGATTGTCGAACGTCTGGTCAGTGTCGATGGCACACGGAAATATCTCTTGCGGTTCGCGCCAGGGATCGAGGCTGAGGCCGTTTACATACCTGGCGTGGGTCGCGCCGGGGCGTTGTGTGTCTCAAGCCAGGTGGGCTGCACCCTCAACTGCACCTTTTGCCATACCGGCACCCAGGCCCTGGTGCGCAATCTGACAGCGGAAGAGATCATCTTGCAGGTTTTGGCGTGCAAGGACGATCTCGAAGAATGGCCCTCGAGCAAAGATGATCGTCAGCTTTCGAACATTGTGTTCATGGGCATGGGCGAGCCGCTTTACAATCTTGACGGCGTTGCCCGTGCGATTGACGTGATCAGCGATGGTGAGGGCATTTCGATTTCCCGGCGGCGGATCACGGTGTCGACCTCGGGCATTGTCGATCAAATGCATGCCCTCGGCGAGACGACGGAAGCGATGCTGGCTATCAGTTTGCATGCGGTGCGGGATGAGCTTCGCGATGTTCTGGTGCCGATCAATAAGAAGTGGCCGCTGGAGACACTCCTTGAGGCCTGCCGCGATTATCCGGGCACGTCGAATGCCAAACGCATCACGTTTGAGTATGTCATGCTGAAAGACGTCAACGACAGCGATGCCGAAGCTCGCCAACTTGTCCGTCTGCTGAAAGGTATCCCAGCAAAGATCAATTTGATCCCCTTCAATCCCTGGCCCGGTAGTCCTTACGAATGTTCCGACTGGGGCCGGATCGAGGCCTTTGCCGAGATCGTCAACAAAGCGGGCTATGCCAGCCCTATTCGCACGCCCCGCGGCCGGGATGTCGGCGCGGCTTGTGGTCAGCTCAAAACCCAAAGCATCAAGCAACGGGCCTCGGCCCGGCGCGCTGCTGCACTGCAAGAATGAGGGCTTTGCCGATGCTACGCTCTGCGGCCACCGCATGACAGGAAGATGATCATTTCACCCAAACGCGCTTTTCAGCCGAGGTCAATGCTTTCCAAGCGGCATTTATCGCGTTAAGAATTTAAAATCGAGAACGGTGTGGGCGGGTCACGATGACAAAAATCGAAATGATGTTCGGCGGTTTCCTGGCCCTGGTCGTCGTGGCGATTGTCGGCTTCGTTCTCATCTTCGGTGGACCGAGCTCATCGGCGGACAGCCGCAGTCGTTCCATCATCGCGAGCCATGACGAAGCGCCGACTGCCTCGGTCTGCGGTTGTTACGAGCTGGCTTATGATCTCGGTGCACGCGCCAAAACCCTTGGTAGCCCTGAATATCTTGGCAATCTCGATCTTTGCTATCGCCGGCTGGAACGCCAAGGTGCACGCGCGTTTGAGACGGGATATCTTGCCGGTGCCAACCGCATCCGTGCCGGACGTTTTTGCCGTGAAAGAGATTACGCAAGCTAACCTTCGGACCGCAATGGCCGGTTCATGAGGGTATCAATCACATCATCGACATCTGCGCTGTCATCGATGATTGCGGCAATGCCCGCACAGATCGGCATGTTGATACCCTTGGACCGTGCCGAATCAATGAGCGGGCCTGCCGTGGCAGCGCCTTCGGCCACGTTGCGTTGCTGGCCAAGATAATCCTCAAGCTTCGTGCCCTCGCCGATCGCAACGCCTAGCGAGAAATTGCGTGACTGCTTGGAATTAGCCGTCAGCACCAAATCACCGAGCCCCGAAAGACCGCCCAAAGTTTCAGGCTGAGCGCCGAGCGCCAAGCCATAGCGCTGGAACTCGGCAAACCCCCGCGCGATAAGGGCAGCCTTGGCGCTCTCACCAAAGCCTTTCCCTTCGGCAATGCCGCAGGCGATGGCGAGAACATTTTTCACCGCGCCGCCAAGTTCCGCCCCCAGAAGATCGCTCGAAGCGTAGGGCCGAAAACTGCTCGTCGCGAGAAGGTCAAGCCAAAAGTTTCGGCGCACCTCATCCTCAGCCGCCAAGGTCACCGCCGTGGGAAGACCACGGGCAACGTCAGCCGCAAAACTGGGCCCGGAAAGAACAGCCGGGTCCGCCTCTGGCCAGACTTCTTTCAGCACACGGTGCATGGGCGCGAACGTTCCGCGCTCGAGCCCCTTCGAGCAAAGGGCCACGGGCAAACGCGCACCATCAGAGACATCGCAGAGCTTCGCTAGATAGGCCCGCGCATGTTGCGCGGGAATGGCAAAAAGAAGCGCATCATGGCTCCCCGCCTCTTCCAACGTACTCGTCGCAACCAGTGTGTCGGGCAAGGGAACGCCAGGCAAATAGTCCTTGTTTTCTCTCTCCGTTTGAAGCCTTTCAGCATGGTCAGAACGCCGGGTCCAAAGGCTGACCTGATGCCCCTCCCTCGCCAGGAGCACAGCGAGCGCGGTACCCCAGGCGCCCGCACCAACCACCATGACCCTTGTTTCGTCAGCCATCAGACTTTTGCTCCACGTTTGCCTTTGCCCACCACGGGTGTCGCCTTTTCATCAAGTGGCCACCGCGGGCGTGGAGGCAAAGCGAGCGCATCGTCTTGGCCAAGAGCCAAACCCGCTTCCCATAAGCGGGCACCGGCATAGGCGATCATAGCAGCATTGTCCGTACAGTAACGAAGGCTTGGTGCAACAAAACGGGCACCCTGCTCCGCCGCAATCGCTTCAAGCCGGGCCCGGAGGGTTGTGTTCGAGGCCACACCGCCCGCCGCCACAAGGGTTCGGGCGCCCGTCTCATGCATCGCAGCTTTCGTTTGGCGCACGAGATGCGCGATCGCCGCGGCCTGAAACGACGCACAAAGATCAGCGCGGTCTTGCTCACCGAGCGGCGATGCGGCCTCAGCCGCCTGCCGCACGGCGGTCTTCATCCCAGAAAAACTGAAATCGAAGCCTGGGCGTCCCAAGAGGGGCCGCGGCATGGAAAAGCGCGCAGCATCACCCCGTGCCGCCAGATGCTCGATCGCAGGGCCACCAGGTGCGGCGAGCCCCAGGAGCTTGGCTGTCTTGTCGAAAGCTTCGCCCGCGGCATCGTCAATAGTGGTGCCGATCCGCCGCGCCGCGCCTGGCCCCTCCACCATCAAAAGCTGACTATGCCCACCGCTGACCAGCAAGACCAACGCAGGCTCAACATCGGGCGTTTCAAGACCGGCGGATAGCGCGTGGCCTTCAAGATGGTTGACGGGGACAAGAGGCACACCCGACGCAAGGCTCAAACCTTTGGCAAAGGTGAAACCCGCCATCACCCCGCCGATGAGACCGGGGCCTGCTGTCGCAGCGATGAGATGAAGATCACCAACACCAATGCCGGCATCGTTCAGCGCTTCAGCCGCAACCTGGTCGATCAGATCCGCATGGGCCCGCGCCGCGATCTCTGGCACCACACCGCCATAAGGGGCATGGGCACTGTCCTGGCCATGCACCACCGAAGCGAGGACCTCGACCCTATCACCAACGCGCAAGACCGCCGCTGCAGTGTCGTCGCAACTGCTCTCCAGTCCTAAGATGATACGTGGGCTTCGCCCTTGCTGCTCCATGAAAGCCCGCCTAGCACTAGCAGGACCATGGACAAGCCTCTCTCGATCGCGACGCGCCAGTCGCCCCTTGCCCTCGCCCAAGCCTTTAGCGTGCGCGCCATGCTCGGCCGCGCTGCCAACATCGACAAAGACCAGTGGGAAGAGGCTTTCCCGCTGAAAACCTTCGTCACCATCGGCGATCGCAATTTGCAAAGCAGCCTGGCCGATGTCGGCGGCAAAGGCTTATTCGTGAAAGAGATCGAAGCCGCCCTTCTCGAAGGGGAAGCGGACATCGCCGTGCATTCGATGAAAGATATGCCCGCCGAGATGCCGCCAGGCCTTGTCCAAGGCGCGGTGCCCGCCCGCGAGGATCCGCGCGATGCCTTTGTCACGGTGGACGGCAAAACCATCGCCGATCTTCCCCAAGGCAGCGTCATCGGCACAAGTTCCGTGCGACGCGCTGCGCAGCTTCTCCGTATGCGTCCTGACCTCACCATCGTTCCCTTCCGGGGCAATGTCGCAACACGGCTCGAGAAATTGGGCCACGGCGTGGCGCAAGGCACGTTCTTGGCTGAAGCTGGCCTGCGGCGTTTGGGCCTTGGTGAGGTGCGGCGGCATTTGATGCCGATGGATGCGATGCTCCCTGCCCTTGGGCAGGCTGCCTTGCTTCTTCAAACGCGTGCTGATGGTGCACAGGTCTTGAGCCTGCTGAAGACCGTTCAATGCCAGAAGACGGCGCTTGAGACAGCTGTCGAGCGGGGCTTCCTTGCGCAACTCGATGGTTCCTGCCGGACACCGATGGCGGGCCATGCGACCCTAGCCGAGGGCGTCATCCATTTCCGTGCGGAAATTCTGACCCCGGACGGTAAGCTGCATCGTTCCCTCGATGAGTTGATCACCCTCGAACCTGGCCTTTTTGATGAACAACTGACAACCGCGCGGTCCGCAGGGGAGGCCTGTGCATCGAGGCTTCTTCAGGAGGCTGAACCGGAGCTTCGGCATGCCCTCGCGAGCCGCTGACAGCTTGAGGGTGCTGATCACGCGGCCCGAACCGGAGGCGCAAGACCTGGCCGCACAGCTCACCGAACGCAGCATAAGTTCCGTGATCGCGCCGCTCTTCATTATTACAACCCATCAGCTCGAACCCCAGGACACAATTGGCGGCACCGCTCTTCTTTTGACCTCACCGCGGGGCGCACGATCAGTGCCCGACGCCATCAGCCACTTGCCCGTCTATGCCGTGGGTCAGGCCACAGCCGATGCGGCCCAGAGCCATGGCCTGTCCATCGCGGCTGTCGGTCCCGGTGAAGCTGACGACCGCTTCGTCGATCTTGTTCCCAAAGGCGCAAACCTGATCCATCTTTCAGGACACCATGTCGCGCGCGATCTGGCGCCAGTTTTTGAACGTCGGGGCATCACTTACCAGCGCCGGGTCATTTACGAGGCCGAGGCCGTGACGGACCTGCCCCGCGCGGCTCGCGCATACTTAACCGGCACACATGACAAGGTCGTCACTCTCCTCTCCGTGCGCGCCGCCGAGACTTTTGCAAAGCTGGTCGAGAAAGCTGGCCTCGAAGACGAAACCCGCACAGCTCGGGCCTTCTGCTTCGGCCCGCGGGTCGCGGCATGCGCGCAGGCAAGCCTCTTCTACAAGGCGGTCGACGAAGGACCGGCAGGAGACCTCACAGGCTTCGTTGACTTCGTTTCTTCAGCCAGCACATAACCAGCAGGAGGCCGCTCGGGTGGACGGCCTTCGGTAGAGACAACGTCTGGGAAAAGTAAGGGGTTAGGTGCGATGGCCGATGACAACAAACGTGACGATCATGACGATGACAACATCCACAAATCCGAAACCGAAATGGACACCCAAGCGCCATCCGATGAAGTGACCGACGCAAGCCTTGAGAGTGATGTTGAGGATGAGGAAAAGGCCTCCGGCACTGAGGCGCCTCAAGATGATGTCGAAACCGTCGACGCCGAGCTAGTTTCCGAGGACGAAGCCGATGCAGCGCTTGATAGCGCCGAGGACATTGACGCTGATCAGCCTACGAATGAAAATGAATCCGGCAAATCGCCCGGAAATTCGAAAGGCTCAGCGCTGCCCTTCGTTGTGGCCGGTGTGCTTGGCGGTATCGTTCTGGGCGCGGTCCTGATCGCCAATGGCGGCAAACAAGACGGCTTGATTGCCAATGACGACGGCATCCTGATCAGCGACAGCAGCACTGCGGAAACCATTCTCTTTCCCCAACCCCGCAATGCCCAAGGCCCGATCCCAGGGGCCGGCGATGCCGAACGTGTGGCCGCCCTTCAAGAGACTGCTGAAGAGACGAGCGACAATCCAGGCCCGCAAGAGGACGACCCAGCACAAAGCGCTGACAGTGATGAGGAAACCGGCACGCCTGCGCCAGCTCAAGAGACAGCTTCCAACACTGACGACGATCAAGATGGCGCGGAGGCGAAACCAAGCGAAGCTGCGGTCGCACTCGTCACGGCACTGAACACCTTCTCAACAGCGCGCGCCGAACAACGTGCGCAAGAGGCTGAAGCCTCAGCCCAAGCGGCACAGGCCGCCGAAGATGAGCGCGTTGCCCAAGAAGCGCGTATTGCCGAAGAAACGCGTGCACGCGAGGAGGCGGAAGCCGCCGCCGAAGAGCAAGCCCGCGCAGAAGCTGAGGCCCTCGCCCAAGCCGAGGAAGAGGAACGTCTGCGCGCTGAGGAAGAAGAGCGGGCGCGTCAACAAGCGGAAGCTGAAGCCGAGGCCTTAGCTCAAGCAGAAGCCGCAGCAGAGGCCGAAGCGGCAGCGCAGGCAGAGGCTGAGGCCCAAGTGGCGGCTGTATCGGAAGAAGCGCGCCAGCGCGTCGCCGCCTTGCGCCAACTGGCAAAAACAAGAGCCGATGAACGCGCGGCCGCCGCCGAGGATACTGGCGAGCCCCGCCAAGAAAGCCCTCAGACCACAGACGAACCTCCAGCGTCAGTAGCGCCGGTTGCTGCGATCCCTGAAGAACGCATCGCCACCTTGCGCGACGAAATCGTTGCCGATGTCTCGACCATCGTTCAGTCGGCCTCCAACGATGTGCGCCAAGGCGTGCGTTCCGAAGTGCTGGCCGAAACCGAGCAGGTCATTGAAACGCGCCTCGCTCAAACCGAGCGCGCTCTTCAGCAGACAGAGCAAAACATCGGCTCGCAACTCAACCAAACCCAGGCCGCCTTGCAACAAACCGAGCAACGCCTGGCGCAGATCCAATCGAGCCTGACCCAGCAACAAGAAGCCTCCCAGGCGCAAATCTCCGCACTCGACAACCGCATCAGCCAAATTCAGACCCGTGACATCAATGTGGCACGCACAGGTGCACTCCTGATCGCGCTCAGTGAGCTGGGCGATAACATCGACAGTGGTCGTCCTTTCCGCCGACAACTGAACGCTGTTGAAGCCATTGCGGGCAACCGCACGCCGCTTTCCAGCATTCGTCCCTACGCCGAGGATGGCATTCCCACAAACGATCAGCTTCGCTCGAGCTTTTCGGAAACCGCGCGCAATGCCCTTGCAGCGGAGGCCAAAGGCGAGGCCAGCGGGATTTTCGAGACCATGATCGCCAACATCTCAGGCCTCTTCACCATCCGTCCGGTGGGCGATGTGGAAGGTGATAGCACCGGCGCGATTATCGCGCGTGCGGAGCAACACGTTAAGGCGGACGATATGAACGCTGCAGCAAAAGAGCTTTCAAGCCTTGAAGGTTCGGCCAAAACGGAGTTTGCTTCCTGGATAGCCGCTGCCGAGGCCAAAGCTGCAGCAGAAGGCGGTCTTCGCAGTCTTGAGGAGCAATTGACGGCCACCCGCCGCGGATAAGGGAGAGGCCGCGAGATAGCCGATGATCAAAGTCCTTTTCGTCATTTTGGGAGTGATTGGCGCCACGGCGGCGATATCGAAGCTGCTCGACCTCACGGGCTTCGCTGTTATCAGCCTAGGGAACAGCCAGCTTGAAGTGCCCACCAACGCCCTTCTTTTTATGGCTGGGGTGGTGCTCCTCTTCTGCTTCTTTGGAGGTGCGCTCTTCAATTGGTTGATCGGCTTGCCGTCGCGTATCAAACGCCGGGTGAGGGCAGCCATACCGCGCATGCGCCGATTTTCCCGACCCCGGC
>JBCCTG010000049.1:0-9008 GCA_039198735.1 Pseudomonadota bacterium
ATTGAGCAGATCATGCTCAATCGCATGACCACCGAAAGAGCCGCCCTTTTCAAGACTTGAGATCAACTCCTCGACGGTTTTGACCTCGGTGAAGTGCTGATCAATATCAGGGCGATGGTCTTGGTAGTGTCCACCCGGCGCCAGGTTGTGGGGCGCCAGGATCGTATCGATGGTCTTCAAGACATCACCGCTCAAGGTATCAGCCAACAAACTGGTGCGAATGTCGCCCAGTTTCTCTGCATCCACACAATGGGTCGCCAGCCCCGCCTCAACGCAATCACCGCCGGTCATCCGTACACCGGTTAGGGCAAGGTAGAACGCCAAACCGCCCTGCAACTGCCGAAGGAAATAGCTCGCACCGATATCGGGAATAAGCCCGATAGCGCATTCCGGCATGGCCCAGGTCGTGCGGCTGGTCATGACCCGCCGATCCGCCATGGCCGACACACCCACACCGCCGCCCATGCAGATGCCATCGATCAACGCGATATAAGGCTTAGAAAATCGGGCGATATGATCGTTGAGATTGTATTCCTTGCGGAAAAATTCGGCAGCACGCTGCGGATCTTTTTGGGCTGTCTCCGCCAACCAACGAATGTCACCACCCGCGCAGAACGCCTTGTCCCCTTCGCCCTCGATCAGTACGGCACGCACCTCATCATTGTCTGCCCACGCCGTAAGCTGTTCGTCCATGCGCACGCACATGTCTTCGGTCAGACTGTTCAGCGCTTTGGGACGATCCAGTGTGATAACGCCCCAGGAACCCACACGGGTAAATTGAATATCGGTATCAGCCATCGAACGTAAATAGACCCTCTGTCATCAGACGAAAACTGCTGGTCAGCCATCATAAAAAATACACACTTGATTCTACTGACACTTTCAAAACCTTCGGCGGGTTGCGGTCAATTGACAATATTGATCAACACAAGCGCGTCAGCCTGCCGCAACGCGTGCTTTCACGGCCTCGATGGCGGCCTGCGCCTGGGCCGTCTCGGGCCCGCCTCCATGGGCAAGATCAGGTTTTCCGCCGCCGCCTTTTCCGCCGAGCGTTTCGACGGCGAGCTTGACAAGCTCAGGGGCGGGCAAACTGTCCGTCACCCCCGCAACACCGATGGAAACCGAAGCCTTTCCCTCATTCGTGGCCACGAAAGCCGCGATTGCTTTGTCCCCCGATTTGAGCGCTTCGACGATCAAACCCCGCAGCTCTTTCGCCGGAATGCCGTCCACCACGGCGCCAGTGAAGGCAATGCCGCCGATGTCTTCGGCCTTGGGGGCAGCGCCTCCGGTGGCCGCTTTCTTGCGCGCCGCCACCAGCTCTTTTTCCAGTTTCTTTTTCTCGTCCTGCAAAGCTTCGATCCGTAGGGGGAGATCTTCGGTGGACGTTTTAAGCTGCGCAGCGGCGGCGAGGGCAGCGCCTGCTTGCGCTTTGAGGTGCGCGCGTGCGGCTTCGCCAGTGACAGCTTCGATCCGGCGAGTGCCCGACGCCACCGCCCCTTCGGAAAGGATGGCAAAAAGCGCGATGTCGCCGGTCCGCTCCACATGGGTCCCGCCGCAAAGTTCCACCGAGTACGGCCTATCGAAGGAAAGGTTTCTACCGAGAGTTAACACCCGGACTTCATCATCATACTTCTCACCGAACAGCGCCATCGCGCCGGCCTCGATCGCCTCGTCATAGGGCATCAGCGCCACGTGACCGGCAGCGTTTTGACGGATCACCTCGTTGACCTCCGCCTCCACCGCATCGATCTCATCGCGCGTCATCCCCTGGTGGTGGGAAAAGTCAAAACGGAAACTGTCAGGCCCGACAAAGCTTCCCTTTTGGGTGACATGATCACCCAGCACATGGCGCAAGGCAGCATGCACCAAGTGGGTGGCCGAGTGGTTGGATTGCACCTGTGCCCGGCGTATGCTGTCCACGGTGAGATCGATTTCCTCACCCACACGCAACGTACCCTGATCGACCATACCCAGATGAATGTGCAAACCGTGCTTTTTCTTGGTGTCTGTGATGATGACTTTTGCGCCGCTGTCCGTGGTCGCCGCCCCTGCGTCACCCGTTTGACCACCACTTTCGCCGTAAAAGGGTGTTTGGTTGGCCACGAGCATGATCGCCTCGCCAACGTTCGCATGGTCCGAGCGCGCATCCGCTTTGATGATGGCCTGCACCTGCCCCGCGGTGCGCAAATGCGTGTAACCCGTGAACTCCGTAGCGGGAAGATCGTCGGCAAGATCGTACCAGATCTTGTCATCGCCTGCTTGACCGGAAAATTGGGAGCCTGCCCGCGCGCGCTGCTTTTGCGCCTGCATGGCAGCTTCGAAGCCATCCGTATCGAGACCGAACCCTTGGCGGCGCAAAGCGTCTTTCGTCAAGTCCAGCGGGAAGCCATAGGTGTCATAAAGCTTGAAAGCCGCGGCGCCCGAAAGCACACCGCCGGAAGGCAACTTGCCTGTTTCTTCAGCAAGAAGTTTAAGCCCCCGCTCCAGAAGCCCTGCGAACTTCTCTTCTTCAACCCTGAGTGTATCAGACATGAGGCGCTCGGCTCGCTGAAGCTCTTGGTAATGACCACCCATCTCCGACACCAATGCAGGGACTAACCGGTTCATCAGCGGCTCCTTGGCCCCAAGGCTTGCCGCATAACGCATGCCGCGCCGCATGATCCGGCGGAGAACATAACCACGCCCCTCATTGGACGGCGTCACACCGTCGGCAATCAAAAAACAGGCCGAACGCAGATGGTCCGCAATCACCCGGTGCGCCACCGCATCGTCACCTTGCTCTTGACGCCCCGTGAATTCTTCCGAAGCATTGATCAGCTTACGGAAAAGATCGATCTCGTAGTTCGAGTGCACGCCCTGCAAAACAGCGGCAATCCGCTCAAGCCCCATGCCGGTGTCGATGGAGGGCTTGGGCAGATCCACGCGGGTCCCATCAGACTGCTGATCGAACTGCATGAAAACGAGATTCCAAATCTCGATAAACCGGTCGCCGTCCTCATCGGGTGAGCCGGGGGGGCCGCCTGGAATGGCTTCGCCATGGTCATAGAAAATTTCAGAACATGGACCGCAAGGCCCCGTGTCACCCATGGACCAGAAATTGTCATTGGTGGCGATACGGATGACCCTCTCATCCGGCAGGCCGGCAATCTTTTTCCAAAGGTTCGCGGCTTCATCATCGGTATGGTAGACCGTTACCAGCAGCTTTGCAGGCTCGATGCCGAACTCTTTGGTGCAAAGGGTCCAGGCCGCATCAATGGCGTCGTCCTTGAAATAATCACCGAAGGAAAAATTTCCCAGCATCTCAAAAAATGTATGGTGGCGCGCCGTGTACCCCACATTGTCGAGATCATTATGCTTGCCGCCAGCCCGCACGCATTTTTGCGAGGTCGTGGCGCGGGGGGCCGGCGGGGTCTCTTTGCCGGTGAAAATGTTCTTGAACGGCACCATGCCCGCATTGACGAAGAGAAGCGTCGGGTCCGATTGCGGCAAAAGCGGCGCGGAAGGCAGCGCGAGGTGGTCGCGTCCTTCGAAAAAGTTCAAAAAAGTCCGGCGGATATCATTAACGGTCTGGCTCATAGCCGCATCAGTTAAGGGCGACTGGCTTAAACCGCAATTTCTTTGGCTGCCGCCGCAGAATTATCCGCCATGGCGCAATTGCCAAACGAAGAGAAAGCCAGCCGCAAGGGCCAGCGCGGTGACCGCCATCAATGTTTTGGGCCCGACCCGATAAGGCGCCAAAACGCGCAAGCTCAATCCAGCGAAAAACGGCAAAAGTGCCGTTAGGAAAGCAAATTGTGCAAACAGCACCGTCTGTCCCGGTGCACCTTGCCCAAGCATTGGCGCGATGAGCGTCCCCGCAACACCGGCCAAGCCGATAGCGATCAGAAGGCCTCGAAGCTGCAAATGCGCCACTCCTCAAAAACACAATAGGAGCTAAGACGTCATTCAGAAGACAATCAAGCATCTCCATGACGCTTCGTCATTGAGCGTAGAGCTGTTTCTCCGCATAGGGACCCATCGCGTCACTGAATAAAATAAGGATATAAGACCATGTCATCGATCTTAACACCGGTTCTGGCCATAGCCACCTGGTCGCTTATGATGTGGGTGTGGATGTATGCAACCCGCATCCCAGCGATGCAGAAAGCCAAGATTGATGTCGCGGCGATGAAGGACAAGTCCGAGCTGGACGTTCTTCCGCGTAAGGTTCGTCAGATTGCCGACAATTACAACCACCTTTTCGAACAGCCGGTGATCTTCTACGCCCTTGCTGTCTACAGCCATTTGGAAGGTGTGGTGAGCCCCTTCACGGTCAGCCTTGCCTGGGCCTATGTCGGCTTTCGCATCGCCCATAGCTTGTGGCAGGCGACGGTGAATTTTATCCCTGTGCGGTTCATGCTTTTCGCGGGCAGCAGCCTGATGCTCAAACTGCTGGCGATCCGGAACATTTGGGCACTTTTCAGTTAGCTGGCCGCCGCTGGGACAATCGTTACGCTTTCGCCGCAGCCGCAGGCGTCGGTTTGGTTGGGATTGTTGAAAGTGAAACGGCTCGACAGCTTTTCAGTGACGTAGTCAACCTCAGTACCGAGAAGGAAGAGGATCGCTTTGGGATCGATCAGGATTGTCACGCCGCGATCTTCGACCACCTCATCGAGGGGCTCTTTCGCCTCAGCATAATCGAGGGTGTACTCCATCCCCGCGCAGCCACCGTTTTTGACACCGATACGCACACCGATGAATTCATTATCCGCACGCGCCATGATCGCCTGCATCCGCTCCGCTGCGCGGTCGCTGAGGGTGATCGCTTGTGGTCTGGGTCGTCTGGCCATATCAATTGCTCCTTCCCCTCTCCCCCCAATCAAAGATTGAGACCTCTCCCAAGGGAGAGGTTAATATCCCTCCCTTGGGAGAGACCGGCATGGGCAATGCCGGGACAGGGTTACATCCATCCTAATTCCAGTTTGGCTTCCTCGCTCATCCGTTCAGGAGACCATGGCGGGTCAAATGTCATGTTAACGGACACATCGTCGATGCCTTCAACAGTGAGCACAGCATCCTCAACCCAGCCAGGCATCTCCCCCGCCACCGGACAGCCGGGCGCCGTGAGGGTCATATCGACCGTGATTTTCGCACCCTTGTCTTCGGTCGCGGGGTCATAATCGACACGATAGATGAGGCCCAGTTCATAGATATCAACAGGGATTTCAGGGTCGAACACAGTTTTGAGAGCTTTGATCACGGATTGTGTGATATCGGCCACCTCCACCTCGCTCACAGGCTCAGACGTTGGAACGGAAGGCTTTTCTGCCGCAGGGCGAGAGAGGTCGATCATATCGCGCTCGGACATGTTTCTTGCCCCCGTTTCGGGATCAAATTCACCAGCAGGAGCGGCGGTATCGGTCATGTGTTCGGTCATAGCTTTAGCTCAACAGATCGTGTGCCTTGCGGCAGGCTTCAACCAGGGTGTCGATATCATCATGGGTGTTGTAAGCGGCAAAGCTTGCCCGCGCGGTGGCGGAGACACCAAGGCGCTTCATCAGCGGCTGGCAGCAATGGTGCCCGGCGCGCACGGCCACTCCTTGGCGATCAAGGATCGTTGAAACATCGTGGGGGTGGAGACCGCTTAAGTTGAATGCCACCACAGGGCCTTTGCCCTTTTGCGCTCCGTAGACGTCGATAAAATTGGTCGCCTGGAGGGCCTCCATGGCATGCTCCGTGAGCGCCTGTTCATGGACGCGGAGGCCGTCAATGTCCTGCGCCATGACCCATTCCAAAGCCGCGCCGAGGCCAATCACTTCGAGGATTGGCGGCGTGCCCGCCTCGAACCGGTGGGGCGGTTCGTTGTAGGTGATCCTGTCTTGCTCGACGATATCGATCATCTCACCGCCGCCGCGATAGGGCGGCAATCGGTCGAGTACAGACGTCCTCCCGTAAAGAACACCAAGCCCCGTGGGACCATAGGTCTTGTGCGCGGTGAAGACATAGAAATCGACACCCAAATCCTGCACATCCTGTGGCCCATGCACAGCAGCCTGGCAGCCATCGGCGAGGATCAGCGCGCCATGCTCATGCGCAAGACGCGCCATCTCTTTGATCGGTGTTGACGCACCCAGAACGTTTGACTGGTGGGTGATTGCCACAAGCCTCGTCCGCTCAGTGAACATTGCCGTATACTGATCGAGATCGATATTGCCGTCGTCATCGACGTCGAGCCATTTCAAAACCGCGCCCTTGCGCTCCCGCAGGAAATGCCAGGGCACGATGTTGGAATGATGTTCCATCACCGAAAGGATAATCTCATCCCCCTCGCCAATATCATCTTGACCAAGAACGTTACCGACAAGGTTCACGGCATCGGTGCCGCCCATGGTGAAGATGATATCATCCGTGGAAGGTGCGTTCAGATATTTTCGCACGGTTTCCCGCGCATCCTCAAAGGCCGCCGTCGTCTCATTCGCCAGGGTGTGAAGTCCGCGGTGAACGTTTGCATACTGACCGCTCATTGCACCCGTAAGCGCGTTGATCACGACTTGCGGCTTTTGCACCGAAGCTGCGTTATCGAGATAGATAAGCGGCTTTCCGTGCACCTCACGAGAGAGGATCGGGAATTGCGCGCGAAGATCCTGGACGTTGAAGGTCACGAGACCGTAAGCTCCTCAAGAATTTCCATCGTTACCACGGGACGTTCGACATCCTTGGCACGCTCATCGTCAAAAAAATCGTGGAGCGCGGGAACAGCGACGAAGCGGCGAAGATTGTCTCTTCTGTCATCGTCGACCACGGCATAGGCACCGCACACGGGACAGAGCCAGTGGTGCTGACCATCCACCACGCCCTGATACTCGGCATCTTCGAAACACACAAAACACTCAAGCGTCGTCATCCAGCTCTCCTAAGGATCTCTTCAAGCTGGCTCCGAATAGCCTCATCGGGGACGCGCCCCAAGACCTCCCCGGCAAAGGCCTCAATCAAAAGCGCACGCGCCTCACCCTCGGGCACACCGCGTTGGCGCATATAGAAGAGCGCTTCAGGATCAAGCGCACCGGCGGTGTTGCCATGGGCGCATTCAACATCGTCCGCATAGATCTCAAGCTCCGGCTTGGCATTCACTTGCGCGCCCTTGGAGAGAAGAAGTGCATGGTGCGCCATCTGCGCATCGGTGCGCTGCGCGCCGCGCTCCACCAGGAATTTTCCTTGGAAAACACCGCGAGAACGGTCACCGGCGATGCCCTTGATCAATTGATCCGTCTGGGCATCTTCGCCGGAGAATGTGATATGGGTGGTGATATCTGTATGAAGATTATCCTTGAGCCGATAAAGCGCATCGATCTGTGCTTTGCTCTCACCCAAATGATTGACCCGTGTTTCGTGCCGCGCCAGCTTTGCACCGAGGGCCAGGGTGACCTGGTTCAAGGCAACAATCTCATCGCCAAGTTTTTCATCGAAGCGAAGGAGCGAAGAGTGGATCACCACAGCATCGGGAGATGCCTCCTGCACGATCACACGATCAAGGGAGGATTGCGCATCGAGCTCAATCTCCGTCCGGCTGTTGATAAAAGGAGAGCCCGTCACCTCATGGGTTTCGATCAGTGTACCCTGCGCACCTTCACCAAGCGTGACGAAGACATTGTCCTGGTGCTGCCCTTCCCCATCGGAAAAACGGCGCAGGAGCAGTTTGTGCGCAAATCCCGGCAAGATGCTGATGCTGACCAGAGGACCTGTCGCCGCGAGGGCCGCAAGTTCGAGGCCACGCCCCACACGGCCAATCTCATCCTTGGTCCGACCTTGGTTATAAAAAGATAAAACCAAACCATCAGCGACAACATAAGTGCTGCCGATTTTCTCGCCGCTTTTGACGATGGGTTTGGGTTCCACACCTTGCGGAGCTTGAGGCCGACCGTTTTTCAGGGTGAGGACGGTTGCGCCATCAACCGTGATGGGCGAGGAGCCCTCATCGCTTGCAAAAGCCACAGATGCTGCGCGCGGAGTGCGTTCAGCAGCCCGAAGATCAGACCACCGCCAAGTCTCCGTCCGGCGGCTGGGTAAGCCGCGCTCACGCAAGGCTTGCGCCACTTCGCCTTCGGGAAGATCCGCGAACAGACGCTCCTCGAAGGGGGTGAGTGCAAGAGGGCTTTTGTGAAGCGCCGCCGCGTTGCTGTTTGAGCGCGTGTTCACCTACGCCGCCTCCGACGTGAATTGTTCGTAGCCGGACTCCTCAAGCTCGCGAGCGAGTTCAGGGCCGCCTGAATGCACAATGCGGCCACCGGCGAGGACGTGGATCTTGTCTGGTTTCACATAGTCGAGGAGACGCTGGTAATGGGTGATGACGAGGAAACCACGGCTTGGACCACGCAGGGCATTGACCACATCACCCACCATGCGCAGGGCATCAATATCAAGGCCGCTATCCGTCTCGTCCATAATGCAAAAGCGCGGCTCGAAGAGTGCCATCTGCAACATCTCCATCCGCTTTTTCTCGCCGCCTGAATAACCATCATTAAACGGACGTTTGAGCTTCTCAGGAGTGAGGCCCACAGTTTTTGCGTGCTCACGGAACACTTTAAGGAAATCAGCCGAGGACATCTCCTCCTCGCCGCGCGCTTTTTTCTGGGCATTGAGCGCAGTACGGAGGAAATTCATCGTGGCTACACCAGGAATGGCAGGCGGCTGCTGGAAGGAAAGAAAAACACCCTTTGCGGCGCGTTCGTCCGGGTCCATCTCCAGAAGGCTTCCGCCTTCAAGCAGGATATCACCCTCACTCGGCGCATAATCCTCACGCCCAGCCACGGTGTAGCTCAGGGTTGATTTCCCCGCGCCGTTGGGGCCCATGATCGCATGCACCTCCCCAGCCGGAACTTCGAGGTTCAGACCATCGAGAATACGGTTGCCACCCAAGGTGACGGTGAGATTTTCAATCGAAAGCATCAGCCGACGCTCCCTTCCAAACTGACTTGAACGAGTTTTTGCGCTTCCACAGCGAACTCCATGGGAAGTTCTTGGAGAACCTC
>JBCCTG010000050.1:0-9007 GCA_039198735.1 Pseudomonadota bacterium
GCTGGGCAATTCGGTAAGCCAAGAAGTTCGCCCACCGAAACGATCGACGGTGTGACCCTGCCAAGCTATCGCGGCGACAACATCAATGGGATGGAATTCACCCCCGAAGCGCGAATTCCCGACCCCCAACGGCTCTTACGTGCCTATGGCCAGTCGGCGGCCAGCCTCAATCTGATCCGCGCCTTCGCCAAAGGCGGTTATGCCTCCTTGCGCAATGTGCACCGCTGGAACCTCCAGTTCGCCGCGGGCCCTCAGAACGAGCGCTACATGCAAATCGCGGATCGCATCTCCGACGCGCTGGCGTTCATGGATGCTTGCGGTCTTAAAGAGTTCAACAGCCGGGCGCTGAGCGAAGTGGAGTTCTACACCAGCCATGAAGCGCTGCTTCTTGGTTATGAACAGGCGATGACCCGGACGGATTCCACCACCGGTGATTTCTACGACACCTCCGCCCACCTTCTGTGGATCGGTGACCGGACGCGCCAACCGGACGGGGCGCATATCGAGTTCTGCCGCGGTGTGAAAAACCCTATCGGCATGAAATGCGGGCCGTCGCTAGAGCCCGATGAGCTGATCCGTCTTCTCGATATCTTGAACCCGCATGACGAAGCGGGGCGCATTGTTCTCATCGCTCGTTTCGGTGCCGACAACATCGCGCAGCATCTTCCTCAGCTTGTCAGGAAGGTCCAGCAGGAAGGCCGGACGGTGGTGTGGTCCTCTGACCCTATGCACGGCAACACCATCAAAGCGGCAGGCGGTTACAAAACCCGGCGCGTCAGTTCGATCCTGGCTGAGGTCACCCAGTTCTTTGATCTTGTGCGCAGCGAAGGTGCCTATCCCGGCGGTGTGCATTTTGAGATGACCGGCCAGGACGTCACCGAATGTCTGGGCGGTGTGCAAGCCATTGCCGAGGGCGACTTGTCGGAACGCTACCACACCCATTGCGATCCGCGTCTCAACGCCAGCCAAGCATTGGAGTTGGCTTTTACCCTCGCCGAAAGCTTGCGAGCCGTGCGCGAGCGCGCCGCTGCCTAGAGCTGTTTCAGTGATCTCCGAGCCACTGAAACAGCTCTCGATTCTTTGACTGTCGCGTTTTCGAACCGCCAAAACCGGCTCCACTTTGGCTGAAAACGCTCTAGACGGCCTTACGCACCCGGAACGACAATTGACTGATATCACAAGCAAAGTGGAGAGCATCGCCCTCCGTTTGTGATGCTATCTCAAGTCTTGACTTAAAAATGACAGATCCTGTCTTGATGTGAAGGAACACGCAGGTCACCCTCTTTTTTTTGCGGGGAGCGTAAGACGGTGTTTGCTGAAGAGGTCTTTCGGGGCAGACCTCGTCTTGCCCTTTGTTTGTGTGCGCTGTTCTTTTTGGTCGCAGCGTCGGGCCTCATCAAGCTTTCGATCAATGGCGACAGCAAAGTCTTCTTCGCCGATGACGACCGTAATCTTGTGCAGTTTAAGGAGCTTGAGGCTGAATACGCTCTCACCCAAGGCATTGGTCTTGCCCTTCATGCCAAGGACGGTTCGATCTTCACCGAAAAGCGGATTGCGTTCATCAGGGAGCTGAGCGAGCGCGCTTGGCAACTGCCCTATACCCGCCGGGTTTCGTCGATCACCAATGCCCAAAGGATGTCCTCCCAGGGCGACGAGCTGGTGATCGAGGACATGCTGGCTCATCCGGAGATGGCACCCGAAGAGCTGCGCGACCGGGTGATGGCCGACCCGATGCTTGTGGGCAAGCTGATCGCGCCCGATGCAGAAACGACGCTGCTCGTCATCATCGGTGAGGATCTCGATGAAGTGACCGAGCGGGCCGACACCATGGTCACGGCCCTGAAGGCGTTGGTTGCCGAAATGGATCCCGAAGCGGCGGGTCTCACGCCTCTTTACGGGGGGCGACTTGCGATCATCGATGCCTTGAGCAAAGCGGGGAAGCGCGATCTTGCCACCTTGGTGCCCACGACGGTGGTGGTGATCGCTCTTCTTCTGGCCTTTCTCCTGCGCTCCCTCACGTCGGCGTTGATCTTGGTGGCAACGCCGCTCCTTTCGGCCATCGCAGCCCTTGGCATCTTAGGTTATCTCGGTATCGAAATCATGGCGCTGACAGCGAACCTTCCCTCGATCATCTTGATGCTCGGTGTGGCGGGGTTCTCGCATCTGGTCATCGGTCTTCAAGAGCATCAGCTTGAGGGTGATGATCCTGACACGGCGGTTTCCAAGGCGATGGCGGCCAATGCCGCACCCATTGCGCTCACTTTTGTCACCACGGCGCTTGGGTTTTTGATGCTCAACTTGGCGGACTCGCCGCCGCTTCAGGTTCTTGGGTCTCTTGTGGCCCTTGGGGGCGTTCTATGCCTGATCATGGGCTTTGTCGGCATTCCCGCCCTGATCCGCCTTTTGAAGCCCAAACCCGCAGTCCCGCGCGACTTCCTCACGGCGATCAGCCGCAGCGCTGCTCATCTGGTCACCACCCGCACGCGTTGGATCGCGGGGATCGCAGGCGGATTGGCCATCATCATTGCATGGGGCAGCACAAATCTTCGGCCTAATGATTACATCCCGCATTTCTTCGATACCAGTTTTGCGCTGCGCCACCAGCTCGATGTTCTGGAGCAAGAGCTTCCCGCCTACGGCATCATCGAATTCGACGTGCGCGGCAGGGGTGAGGGCGCGGTGACCGACCCTGCTTTCGTGGCGGAGCTTGAAGCCTTTGAGGCTTATCTTGCAACGCTGCCGCGGGTGACCCATGTCACCAGTGTTGCGGAGATCCTCCGTAGGCTGCACAAACATCTTCATGCTGACGATCCCGATAGTGCCGCAGAATTGCCCCGCACGGGCACGGCCATGGCGCAATACCTTCTTCTTTACGAAATGTCGCTGCCATTCGGACAGGACCTCACGGACCGTGTGTCGACGGACAAATCATCCACCCGCGTCTCTGTGGTCATCAGCGATGCTTCCAACGCGAACATTCTTGCACTGAGCAAAGCCGGAAATACATGGCTCGACGCGCGCCGCGGTGAGGCAATCGGTGGTCATGCCACAGGCCTTGCGGTGATGTATTCCGAGCTGACGGTGATGAATGTCCAATCGATGATTGGCGGCACGCTCGCTGCTCTTCTGTTGATTTCGCTGGTGTTGGTCGCAGCCTTCCGCAGTCTGCCTTATGGCATCGTCAGCCTGTTGCCGAACCTTTTGCCCGGCGCCTTGGCGTTTGGTGTGTGGGGCATTCTTGTGGGGGAGGTGGGGCTCGCGTCATCCGTGGTCGGCGCCGTGACCTTGGGGATCATCGTCGATGACACCATTCATATGATCTGGCGCTACCAGGCGGCGCGGAAGGGCGGCCTTGATCCGTGTGCTGCTCTTCAGGATATGTTTCGCCATGCGGGAACGCCGATCCTGGTCAGCAGCATCGTGCTCACCTTAGGCTTCCTCACTATGGCGACATCAGGGTTCTTGATCACAGCCACTTTGGGACAATTGAGTGCGATCATTATCACTGCGGCGCTGGTCTTCGATTGGTTCTTACTCGCCCCGCTTCTTGTGCTGCTTGATCCCTTGCTTGAACGCAAACGTGCCAATGTCATTCAGCTTGCAGAATAAAGAGGCTGAGACCAATCGTTTACCGATGAGATGGGCAAGGCAGCTTTAATCGCGCGTAATCTTTCAGGCGCGAAGAAAATACAAGGTCGCACTGCGTTTGCGGCGCAGGCCTTCCAACGGGCATGGGAGGGGCTCAGAAAACGGGTTTTCGACCCCGCAAGGCTCATTGTCCCCGCGCAAGTCTTCGCGCAGACTTTCGATATAAGCGTCATGTTTCTCCGAACGCCCTTGGCCGTTCGGAAGCTGAATACGCATTACAAATTCCCCACCACGAGAAGTTTTGACATTCCCAGGGAAATGCGGCGAAGACCTGTCCACAATGCGGCGATATTGAGGCACACTTAACGGTAAGGGCGCCGCATAAGGTTCATGATCTGTAACAGGCTGTGAGCAGATTTTTCCCAATCATGGTTTAGAGAGCCTTCATGAACACTCAATCCAAGATACGCGCCGGTGTCGCGGGAGCAGGCGTTTTCGGGGGCTACCACGCCAACAAATATGTCGAGGCGGAGGCCGCTGAGCTGACGGCTATCTTCGATGGTGACCTCGGTCGGGCCGAGGCGCGGGCGGCTGACCTCAAGGTTAAGGGCACCGATGATTTCGCCAAGTTTTTGGACGCCGTGGACGTTCTGACCATCGCCACACCGGCCATCACCCATGCCGAATTGGCCGCCCAAGCGATCAAAGCGGGCAAACATGTGCTGGTGGAGAAGCCCATCGCCATGTCCCTGGCCGATGCCGACGCCCTGATCGCGGCGGCGGAGAGGGCAGGGGTGGTCCTGCAAGTGGGTCATCAGGAACGCTATGTCGCTGATGCCTTTGGTCTTTTTGATCGCGCCATGCCGAAAGCCATCACTTCCCGCCGACTCAACACGTTTTCGGGCCGGGCTATGGATGTGTCGGTGGTGTTCGACCTCATGATCCATGACCTCGACCTGTTGGCGCATCTAACGGGTCAGTCCGAAGCCACGGTTTTGCGCTGCGAAGCCAAGCGCGAGAAAGGCGATTTTGCCGATGACGTGGATGTGGAGCTTGATGTGGGCGGTGTTCAAGCGCGGCTGATGGCCTCGCGTCTGGAAGAGATGCCGAGCCGCGATCTGACCCTTGATTATGATGATGGCTCGGTCTGCCTCGACTTCCTGGCGCGCCAGGTGACGAACACGACGCCGGTTCCCGTGGCCACGGATTTTGGTGCTGCGGATCTGCCATTGGCCTTGAAAGATCCGCTTGGTTTCGGAACTCAAAGCTTTTTAGAGGCCGTGAAAAAAGGGGTGCGTCCGACGGTTCCTGGCCAGGCCGGGCGCCGCGCCTTGGCTATGGCCCTCACCATCGAAGAGGCGGCGCGCGATAGTGCTGCTTAGGAGCGGCAGGGCCCGTGTCCATGTCGATGTCAGCCACAAAGCAAGCTTTTTGCGTCAAGACGTTTAAGTAACGTCTCATGACAGAAACACGCACCTTCGCGCTTGCGCAACTGAACCCCATTGTCGGCGATATCGACGGCAATCTGGCGCGCATTTTGGCGGCGCGCCGGGCGGCGGGTGATGTGGATCTGGTGATCTGTCCTGAGCTTTCAATCTCCGGCTACCCGCCTGAAGACCTCATTTTGCGCTCTGCTTATGCTGAGGCCTGCCGCGATGCCGTGCATCGGCTCGCTGAACGCACCCGTGAGGAGCCTGGGCCAGCGCTGATCGTCGGTGGTCCGTGGCCTGATGAGCGATCTCAAGACCCGCGGCCTTACAATGCCGCTATTGTGATTGATCGTGGCCAGGTGCAGGCCATCACCAAGAAAGTGTGCCTACCTGATTATGGCCCTTTTGACGAGCCGCGCACCTTTAAACCTGGCGGTGCTCCGCAGGCGATCGATTTTCGGGGGCTGAAGCTGGGTCTCATGATCTGTGAGGATATGTGGTACCCGGATGTCAGTGCGGCCTTGAAAGCCGATGGTGCGGATATCCTCATTGTGCCCCATGGCTCCCCCTTCCGCCGCACAGTGCATGCTGAACGGCTCTTTCAAGCTGAAGCGCGGTTGCGCGAGACGTGTCTTCCCGTGGTTTTTGTCAACCAATGCGGTGGTCAGGATGAGCTTGTCTTCGATGGCGGCTGTTTTGTTCTGGGGGCTGAGGGGACGGCTGCATCCTTGCCGCTTTTTTCCGAAGGTCTCCTCCGGGTGACGTTTGAAAAAGCGGAAAGCCAGTGGGCGCCTTCTCCTGGGCCCGTGGCGGCATGGCCCCATGATGAGGCTCTCATCTACGAAGCGCTGGTCATCGGCACGCGGGATTATCTTGCCAAATCAGGTTTCAAGGATGCCGTGATCGGTCTTTCGGGCGGGATCGACAGTGCGCTGGTCGCAGCTATTGCCGTTGATGCTCTTGGAGCTGAGCATGTGCATTGTATACGCTTGCCCTCACGTTACACCTCCGAAGCCTCCATGACCGATGCCGACCTTTGCGCGAAAGCCCTCGGTGTGCTGCTCGATACGGTGGATATCGAACCGGCTGTTGGTGCCCTGACGGATATGCTAGCAGATGTTTTTTCAGGTCGTCCGCCCGATGTGACCGAGGAGAACCTCCAGTCGCGCATTCGCGGAACTGCGGTGATGGCGATTTCAAACAAACTTGGTTCGATGATGCTCACCACAGGCAACAAATCAGAAATGGCCGTGGGTTACGCAACACTCTATGGCGACATGAATGGCGGTTACAATCCGCTTAAGGATGTTTATAAGAGTGAAGTCTTCAAGATTGCGCATTGGCGTAACACGGCAAAACCTGCTTTTGCTTTGGGTCCCGGCGGTGTTATCATCCCAGAAGCAATCATTAACAAAGCGCCGTCTGCGGAGCTTCGTGATGATCAAAAGGATGAGGACAGCCTTCCCCCTTACGATATTCTCGATGCCATCCTCCACGGCCTTATTGAAGAAGACATCAGTGTCAAAACCATCGCGGCGCGTGGCTACGACGAAGCTTTGGTGCGTCAGGTGCAGGGGATGCTCTACCGCACGGAGTATAAACGCCGGCAATCCGCCCCAGGTCCGAAGGTCACCAGCTGCAATTTCGGGCGTGATCGGCGCTACCCCATCGTCAACCGATTCAAAGAATAGCGTTTTTCTTTCGCGCGACCGGCTTTGCCTATTTGAGCACTTTTTTCTCGTGCTACCGGCTTCGCCTGCTTGAGCACTTTTTTCTCGCGCTATCGGCTTCGCCTGCTTGAGCACTCTCTTTTTGCGCTATCGGTTTGCCCTGTTTGAGCGCTGGTGAACAGCGAACGTGGCTTCAAGTTTTTTGGTAACCAAGAGCGTGGCGCGGGCGAACACTCAGTCAAGAAACGATTGGAGATTGCTTGATGAAACGTTTGCTCACCGCTGCCGCTTTTGGTTTGGCAGCTTTCACAGTAGCCCCGACAGCTGCGCTCGCCGCCGATCCTGGTTATACAGGGCTGCTCAACAACACCGCCCTTGGCGGCTATGATGCCGTCTCGTTCTTTGATGGCGAAGGCCTCGAGGGGTCTCGTGATCATTCGACCACCTATCAGGGTGCGGAGTTCCGCTTTGCCAATGCTGAAAACCTTGCAAGGTTTGAAGCCGATCCTAATGCGTATGCCCCGCAATATGGCGGATACTGCGCTTGGGCCGTCAGCCAAGGTTCGCTGGCCCCCGGTGATCCCAAAACCGCAACCATCCACAACGGAAAGCTGTATCTGAATGTCAACCGTTCCATTCAGAGCCGTTGGGACAAGGACCGTGATGGTTTCATCGCGTCCGCTGAGGACAATTGGCCTGAGATCCTGAACTGAGCCCCTTGTCGCTCAGGCCAATTCAGCGCTCCCGGCTCCCTCCCCCTTGTCGGGAGCGCGATTTAAAACAAGGCGGTGTTGAGAATCGGTGACGCGGCTAACGATGCGGATGCTGATTGTAGGATCGCAAGAGCGCCGCTGCTTGGCCCTAAACCGGTGCCGTTCTCAAGATCAAACTGGACCGCAAAGCGTTCGATGAAGCGTTCACGCTCTTCGGGGTCCTGAAAATCGGCGATGTCGTACCGCTCAGCCAATTGCTCTGCCAGCCGATCAACATCCATGCCTTGCGCTTCAAGCGGGATGCTCAGTGCTGTGAAGACCACCTGGCGCAGAGGCTCCTCGGCGAGGACCTGGAACCATGACGTGATGTTCTCCGCCTGGCGGCCAAAATAAGAAGCGAGGCGGACACCATTGTTGGTCTCCCCCGCACCGATTTCAGAACGGACGACCCTATACTGCTCGGCGACTTGATCGATGAAACCGGTCACCTCGACGTCGTATTGGCGCGCGAAAAGCTTGGCGAAGTCCTCGCGCTTCCGGGCCATTTGGAAGTCGGCAATGTCGTAGCGTTTCTCCAATTCCTCTATCAGCTCATCATCATCGGCAAGCTGGATCTCGATGGGGATATCGAGCGCGGTGAAGACGACCTCGCTTAGGTTATCGTCGTTCAGCACCTGGTCCCATGAGGTTAGTGTTTCTGCTGTATCGAGGAAATCGGCGGCCAGCCTCAAGCCTTCATTGGTGGCGGTGGGTTCGATCGCGGGACGGAGGAAGCTGGGCTGCTGCGCCCTTTGTTCGATCAAGCTCTCAACCTGCGGGCTCAGTGTCTGCAATTTCCCCAAGTCGAAGGACGTGGCCATGGTTCGGAAGCGGCTGTCTTGTAGCCTCCGGCTCAAGGCGTCCTGGTCTTGGGGGTTCTCGCTCAACACGCGCTGGACGATAGCGCGGGATTCCAGCGTCTCGGAGAGGTCAAAAGCCGTCATGGCGAAGCGGTAAAGCCGAAAATCAGCAAGCAAATCATCGGCGCTCTCCACCTCGCCGATGGTGTCGCGGAAATAATCGGTCTCGCGTTCCACCTCGGCGGCGACGGTGGGCTCGGGTCGCCCTTCGCTTAAAGAGCGGTTGAAGACATCAAGGGCAACGAGGGTGGGAAGCATGGGCGCGTGCAGTATAGCTACACGCCAACCTTAAAGTGCATGGGTCAAGAACGCCTTAACCCGCGGCCAAGACCTGCCCCGGCGGCCCCTTCATTCGTGCTCTATAGATATTCGACCTTTTCGATCTCGTAGACCTTGCTGCCGCCGGGGGCCGCGACCTCGACACTGTCCCCTTCTTCCTTGCTGATGAGGGCACGGGCGATGGGGGAGCTGATCGAGATTTTTCCCTCTGCGAGGTCGGCCTCCAGTTCGCCCACGATCTGGTAGCGTTTTTCCTCCTCCGTATCCTCATCGATGAGGGTGACGGTGGCGCCGAATTTGACCTGCGGGCCGGAGAGGGAGGCGATGTCGATCACCTGGGCGCGGCTGTGCTTGTCCTCAAGCTCCAGCACTTGGCCTTCGATCCATGATTGGCGCTCTTTGGCTGCGTGATACTCAGCGTTTTCCGA
>JBCCTG010000051.1:0-8935 GCA_039198735.1 Pseudomonadota bacterium
GCCGGCGGGGTTTTTTGTTGGGTTCAGGGGATTTGTGAACGGAACTTCTCCAGCAAAACTGTTGTCAGCTGCACCCCGTTGATGTCCCGCAACTATCGCAGCGTAAGCATGTACCGTTGCGCACCAAAGTGAACTGTCCGCATTCAGGGCAGGCATCGCCCTCATAACCCTTCAACTGTGCTTCATCGCGGGAAAGCTGTTGATCATCACCAGAAGCCAATTTAATCACGCGCGGCTTGACCTCTGCTTGAGGCTCAGTGTCTCCAGTATCATCCGAAGGCAGTGCATTCTCGGGCTCATCTTTTTTCCGTAGACGATCAAAATCACCGCCGCGCAAGACCACGAGATTGTTCATGGTGGATGATCGTGTCAAACCTTTGGAAATCAACCGCTGGGCATCTTCCTGAACGCCTTCCGCCTTCACGCCGCTGCCCATCTCAAATGTGCCGTCACCTTCGGGAACATGGCCAAGGTCCGACCGCCCGAGATAACTGATCGCCAGCTCACGGAAGATATAGTCGAGGATGGAGGTGGCATTTTTGATACGGTCATTGCCCTGCACGGGGCCTGCAGGTTCAAAACGCGTGAAGAGATAAGCATCGACAAACTCTTCCAAAGGCACACCGTATTGAAGGCCGAGGGAAATCGCGATGGCGAAATTGTTCATCAGGGAGCGGAAGGCTGCACCCTCTTTGTGCATATCGACAAAGATCTCACCGAGCTCGCCATCTTCAAACTCACCCGTATGCAGATAGACTTTATGGCCGCCAACGATGGCTTTTTGGATATAGCCTTTGCGGCGATCGGGCAGACGTCGTCGCCCTGGCGTGCGCTCGATAATCTTCTCGACGACGCGTTCGGCAAAGACTCGGCCGCGGTCACCGGCCGGCACGTCGGTGAGATCGTCAAGGTCGAGATCATCGCTTGCGCCAAGAGTGCTGGTGAGGGGCTGGCTCAATTTTGAACCGTCACGATAAAGCGCCACGGCCTTGAGGCCCTTGGCGTGGGCGGAGGCGTAAGCGGTAAGACAATCCTCCACCGTGGCTTTGGCAGGCAGGTTTACGGTCTTGGAAATTGCACCGGACACGAAAGGCTGAACAGCCGCCATCATATCGATATGTGCACCAACGGAAAGGGCCCGTGTGCCAACCCGGCCGCAGGGCGCCGCGCAGTCAAAAACCGCAAGGTGCTCACGCTTCACATGGGGCGCGCCTTCCACCGTCATCGTCCCGCAGCAATAAAGATTGGCGCAGTGCACATCCTCATCAGTGAAACCAAGGTCGCGTAATGTTCGGTAGCCCGACTGTTCGAGCTGCTCGTCGTTAAACCCAAGGGTGCCGCGCAAGAAACTTTCTCCGAGCACATCCTTGGTGAAGACATAAGTGATGTCGAAAGCTGTCTTCAGCGCCGCCTCAATGGCATCGATCTGATTTTCGCCAAAACCTTCATTGCGTAAATCATCAAGGGAAATGATGGGTGCACGCTCAAGCGAAGCATGACCCAGTGCATAAGTTGTGATATCAGCAATCTCGCGGTCCGTGTACCCCAGGCGCTTAAGCGCGCTGGGCACGGATTGATTGATGATCTTGATGGTTCCGCCGCCCACCAATTGTTTGAACTTGACCAAGGCATAATCAGGCTCGATACCGGTGGTGTCGCAATCCATCAGAAGACCGATGGTCCCCGTCGGGGCAATGGCCGTGGCCTGAGCATTGCGAAGGCCATGCTCACCCGCTGCCCGCTTGGCGTCTATAAGAGACTGCTCGGCAGCTTCGGCCAAACCATCAAAAGGAACTATCTGCCGATCAAGACCAGCTGGCTCGATACGTAGGCCTTCGTAAGCGCCCACCCCCGCCGCCGCAGCGTGGTTGTGAAGAACGCGCCTCGCCGGTTCAGCATTGGCCTCGAAACGCGGGAAAGCGCCAAGACGCTCGGCCATTTCAGCCGAGGTTGCATAAGCCGTGGCAGTCATCAGGGCACTGATGGCAGCGGCAGCGGCGCGCCCCTCATCGCTGTCGTAAGGCAGGCCCGAGGCCATCAAAAGCCCACCCAGATTGGCAAAACCAAGCCCCAACGTGCGATAAAGATAGGATCGCTCGGCGATATGTTTCGCCGGATAAGACGCCATACCGACGGAGATTTCGAGGGCGATGGTCAAAATCTTCGAGGCTTGAATAAGACCTTCGGCATCGAAGGCTCCGTCATCTTTTAGAAACTTCAAAAGATTGACCGATGCCAGATTGCAGGCCGTGTCGTCGAGGAACATATACTCCGAACACGGATTGGATGCCGTGATGTCACCATCGTTTGGGCATGTGTGCCAGTCATTGACGGTGTCGTGGAACTGGACACCGGGATCAGCCGAACTCCATGCTGCCTCACCGATTGTACGCCACAACGCCCGCGCGGAGATCGTCTTGACGACAGCATCATCCACCCGCCGTCGCAGGGTCCAATCGGAACCCGCTTCCACGGCGCTCAAAAACGCATCGGTGACCCGCACGGAGAGGTTGGCGTTCTGCCCACTGACCGTGCGGTAGGCTTCGCTGTCCCAATCCACCGAGAAGATCGGTGTGGAGACTGTCTCACCCGTCTCCGAAAGCATGCGCAGTGCCCGATCGATCAGGCCCGTGGGCACACCGTCCCGGCGCGCAGAAGCAATAGCACGGCGCAGACGATCATTGCTGCGTCCATCGAACCGCGTGGCCTCCGGTGCATCGGCCGTGGCCTCGGCAAGGCGGCGAAGATGGCGCTGGATGACCACAGAGCCCGCCGCGAGGCACGCAACTTTTTCTTCCTCTTCACGCTTCCACGTGACGAAGGCTTCGATATCGGGATGGTCCACGTTGAGAACCACCATCTTGGCTGCCCTTCGGGTGGTGCCGCCGGATTTAATCGCGCCAGCCGCGACATCGGCCACCTTCAGGAAGCTGATCAAACCCGACGTCGTTCCGCCAGCGGACAAAGGCTCCCCCTCCCCCCGCAGGGCGGAGAAATTCGAGCCCGAACCCGAGCCATACTTAAAGAGCTTGGCCTCACGGGTGATAAGATCGAAAACGCCGCCCTCACCCACCAAAGTGTCTTCCACCGATTGGATGAAACAGGCGTGAGGTTGGGGATGGGCGTAGATGTCCTCCACTTCCAAAACCTCGCCTGCGGTCTCGTCAAAGCGAAAGTGCCCTGCTCCGGAGGCAGAAATTCCGTAGGCCCAGGAAAGGCCCGTGCTGAACCATTGGGGTGAGTTCGGTGCCGCGATCTGCCGTTCCAGCATAGACCTGCATTCGTCGCGGAAGAGGATCGCGTCCTCGTTGCTTGCAAACACACCTTGCTTGAGACCGTGATAGGCCCACGCACCGGCGATCCGTCCGAACGCCTGGCGCGCATCGGTTTCCTGCCCCATCGTCGTGCCGAGGGCGCCGCCGGAGCGTTGCAGCTCTTGCGGGATACCATCCTCGTGGATTTTCACGGTGGATGAAGGCACACCAGCGCGGCGAAAACATTTCCTGACCAAAATTTCAGCCGCGAGCTGAGAAAAATTTTCGGGGACACTGACGCTTAAAAAACCGTCCTCGGTCTGGATCGAACGCTCTTCATAGCGGATCTCAGGCAGGGCGGAGAAATGGGGGGCGATGCGCACGGGGTCAGTCCTTCTGGGTGGAATCACTCCCTTAGCATCCGTTGGATCGCGCCGCGAATGCTAAGGGGTGACGTCTCGTCCACACCACCGGGCACTCGCCTCAGGATTGTGCAGAATGCTGTCTCTTCCCCTTAGACGATAATGACAAGAGGCCGCAGCTCCGTTATGGTTGATCGGGGCTGTGGAGAGTGAACCATGAGCGAACAAATGAATGCCCCCTATGCGGCACCAACCAACGGTCAGGATGATGGCTCCACCGTTCGCGAGATTAGCGGTGTGGTGAAGTGGTTTGATCAGGCCAAAGGTTATGGCTTCATCACACCCAATGACGGCTCTGCCGACATTATGCTGCACAGCTCTTGCCTCCGCTCCTCGGGCCTCTCGGCGCCGGCGGAAGGGGCCTCCATCATTTGCGAAGCGGTGCGGCGTGAAAAGGGGCTGCAAGCTGTCCGCGTCATTCAGGTGCGCGGCGGGCTTGATCGCGGCCTTCGAGAGAACGTTGCCCCACCACCAGAACTCGCAGGGCCGATGCGCGTGATGACCGTCAAATGGTTCAGTCGCGCCAAGGGTTATGGCTTTATCCAAGAGGATGGCGAGACCGAGGATATCTTCGTGCATATGGAAACCGTCCGCGAGGGCGGCTTCTCCGAGCTGGAGACCGGCCAGCGCGTCATGGCGGGCACGATCCGGGGGCCCAAAGGTCTTTTGGCCAAAGTGATTGCGCCCTACCGCGCCCACTAGGCTCCTATTTCGACTTGCGCCGAACGCACCAGCCTGGGACGAGCGTGAGATGAATGATCGGTCACCCTTGTTCGAAGCAACACAACCCATAATTGTGTTGGTGCGCCCCCAGATGGGGGAGAATATCGGTGCGGCAGCACGCGCCATGCTCAATTTCGGTTTGGAAGCCATGCGCCTCGTGGAACCCCGCGATGCCTGGCCCAACCCCAAAGCCGCCGCGATGGCTGCGGGTGCAGGGCGTGTTCTTGATTCGGCTCGTGTTTTCAATAGTGTGCGCGAGGCTGTTGCAGATTGTACGTATGTTATCGCGACAACAGCGCGCCAGCGCGGCGTTTTCTTGCCGGTTCTTGATGCTGTGGATGCGGCCAAGGAGCTACGTGGGCACCTGAGCCTCGGTGAGCGCGTGGCCGTCCTTTTCGGTGCGGAAAAAGCAGGGCTGGAGACGGACGATGTGGCCCACGCTGACGCCATCCTTACCCTGCCCATCAACCCTGCTTTTTCCTCCCTTAATCTGGCCCAAGCCGTGCTGCTGATCGCTTACGAATGGAGCCAAAGCGGCGGGCGCACCCTTCCCTTTGAAAGCCCCTATGACGATCAACCTGCGCGGCGCGAAGAGCTTGATGCCATGCTCGATCACCTCGGCGGCGCGCTTGAAGAAGCGGGCTATTTCTACCCGCCGGATAAGCGCACTACGCTGGAGCGGAACCTGCGCACCCTTTTCACCCACGCCAAGCTCACCGAAGCGGAGCTCAAACTCTTCCGGGGTGTTGTCCGACAATTCACCTGGTGGGGCCGCGGGGGCGGATCTCAATAATGTTCCTGCCGGCAGGACTATCGGAAAATTTTTAACGTGTGCCGGTTCACCGGTCGGTAGGATTTTTCCGTTACTTTAGAACTATGGACTTTTCGGTCGTCAGCACTGCGCCAAGCCGCTTTGCAGGCTATCAAGGCGCGACAGCCAAGGGTGAAACCGTGGCAGCGCCTGATGGCACGGTCGCGCCTGCCGCCGCACCCACGACATCGCAAGGGCTGAAACAAGCTCAAGCCACGCAAGAGGTGGCTGATCGCCCCGATACACGCGCACCTGGCGAGCTCACCGACGAAGAACAACGTGTCGTCCGTGAGCTGAAGGCACGGGACCGCGAAGTGCGTGCCCATGAACAGGCCCACAAAACCGTGGGCGGTCGCTATGCGGGTGCGATCAGCTACGAGTACCAGCGTGGCCCTGACGGGGTGGACTATGCAGTAGGCGGATCGGTTCCTATCGACGCCTCTCCCGAGGCCGAGCCTGAAGACACCATCGAGAAAATGCGGGTGGTGATCAAAGCCGCTTTGGCACCGGCGGAACCCTCCGCGGCTGACCGCTCTGTGGCCGCAGCCGCGCAGCGCACCCTTCTCGATGCGCAGGCTGAATTGGCGGTTGAACGTGCTGCGGAGCGTCGCGGCGAGGGTGGAGACACCTTATCCGTCAGTGCCGCGATCGAAGCCTATGGTCAGGCCGAAGAGGATGAGCAGGAGCCCTTGATCGCGATCACGGCTTAACCTTTTCTTCTTTAAGCCAATGAATAACCATGGTCTGGTGCAAAAGTCATCTGCCCGTTTTTTGCCATCACGGCAATGAACAGAATGGCCTCGCCATCCGCCAGGGTGACCTGATCAACACGATCAATGCCAGGCCCATCGGCAGCTTGCACCCTATAAAGCTCCGTACGCGGTCTTGAGCTGTCACCATTATCACTGGCGCGCGCTTTCGCAACGATGACCGTCGATGCGTCACCCATAGTGAATTTTGCACGGAGATTAAGAGCACGTCCTGAAGGCGCAAACATAAGGGCGCGACCATTTGCATTTTCGGCGGTCAGGACCATGGATCCGTCAGGCTGATGAGCAATGGAGCCTGCTGAACCCGACGGCCCGGCACCAATCATGTGGGGCTGGACCGGAGTTGAGGCACTGACAAACTGAGCTTGAGGTGGCGCGATGATCCCTGTAGGGAGGTTTCCGCCGCGGAAATCATACTCCACTGTTGGCGCAGGGCCTTGATAGCTTGCTCCACCCACCAGCACGTCATCAAACCGCGCCTTGGCCTGATCAATCGACAGCTCAAGCCCGTCCCAAGCTGCAACCCGGTAGACCTTACCGCCAGGCTCGACAAAATCACTTTCAAACGAGGAACCCACCGCGCCTTGCAATTGCCCACCGAAAAGGATCGCCGGGTTGGCAACAGACCCCGCGCCGCCATTGGTGCGCCCACCATAGGTGGGTGCGGAAAGATCCACATTGTAATCCTTGATCAACTCGCCTTGAACAAAAAGACGCCAATGGCCAAAGCCGTCATGGGTGACGACGTAGTGAACATCCCCTTGCGGAGCAATGATCCCTGAATTGAGGTTGTAATAGTTGATCGACCCCTCATCACGGTCAAGTGAGAGATAATCGCTGTGGATGACCCGCAGCGCACCGCCGCGCCAGCCATTGTTGTCAGGGTCCGTCTCAAATGCGTAAAGGCCACCATTGTAGGTCCCTGCACGCGTGGCAAAACTTCCCGCCGTGGCATTGCCGAGCATCAAGATTGGGTGGAAATAATCCGCTGACGCCAAGGTCGGCTCACCGAAAAATTCGAACGAACATGCCCCTGAAAGCGCTGGGAAATTCGAAAGCTCCACAGAGCCATTGGGCACCCAATAGGCTTGCGCGGCAGAAAGATCGAAGCTTTCTGTATGCACTGTTCCGCCAGAGCGATCGGCAATGGCAAGAACCGTGTAGGCTTCACCGGCGCGGGAATAGCCAGATGGTAAGCTCACCATCTCGCTGCTGACGGTGATGCCTGCGCTTCGCAGATTACCATTGAAGGGCTTAGCACTGCTCCCCATCCCTGCTGTCCAGACAAGATGCGGTGTCGCGGCAGTCGCATTGTCTTCATGAAGAATGATGTATCCCGCAACAGGGAACCCAAAAGTCAGCGTCACAGGTGATCCCGTCCCAATAAAGCGCTGAGCTTCGAAAACATCGCCGTTGCGGAAAAGGATTGCCTCGATCCCTTCACCAAGAGCCGTGTTGCTGTTCTCGTTAACGCTCACCGTGTCACTGACGGTTAAGCCATCCGTATCGAGAGAAATGATCTCATTGCCGCTGTCCTCACCGGGGTTGGAACTAAAGGAACCTGCGGCACCAGCCGTGCGCCAAATGGCATAGCGAGAGCTGTCGCGTTTCACGAAGGCGACGTCACCCGGCGCATCAGAGAAATCGAGCGTACGCGGACTGATCGCATTGCCTATATAGGAAACTTCTTGGTAGTCATCGCCGTGGTTCTGAGCGATGGCGATCCAGCGATAGCTCACCCCTGCTTTGTTGGCGTTGGCCGTCACCTGAAACGATGGTCCAGAAAAGGGCTCAAAGAGTTCTCCGGACGAGCCGCCGATCGCGTATTGGCTGGGCAAGTTGTGAAAGAATTGTGTCCGTCCGTGCCAAGAGTTGTTGTTCCGCCACATCACCGGGTCGGCGTTTTCAGGAATGACGATCACGAAAGAGGGTGTGAACGGTAAAGTCATGGTTTGGCGCGCCGCGGTGCCGCTGCCTGTATAATCACCAAACGCTGTGAGTGCCCCCTCGCCTGATGGCGCTGGCGGGTTGATCACCGGATCCCCAATGGCGCCGCTCCGCGCTGACAAGCCCACCTGCAAGCCGAATGTTTTCATGGTGACCGAACTCCCCGCGCGAAACGCCTCTCAACGGGGCCATTGTCGTGCAGGGAGGAAGCGCGGGGATAAGTGCAAGCAAACGAATAGCGAGAGCCCTATGCGGTTGGCGCACTTCACATTTTAAGAAATCAGGACTGTGGTGAAATCCACCCTGAATTGGGTTCAGCGCCAGCAAACGCTCTGATGCTGCTGTTGGGTGAGCAGGAAGGAAGCCTTGGCGAACGGTGCTGTGATCGTGCAGCTCTATCGTTCAAAGCGGCGCGAACTGCGAAATCCTTGACTTGTCACGAACCCGCAAAAACCGCTTGACACCTGAGGGTTCATGCGGTCTACCCGCGGGTGGACAGGTGGCCGAGTGGTCGAAGGCGCTCCCCTGCTAAGGGAGTAGGCGGTTTGTAGCCGTCTCGAGGGTTCGAATCCCTTCCTGTCCGCCATACGCCGCCGATTGTGCGACGTTCTACTACAAAGGTTCGATGGTCGCATTGCAGACAAACGGACTAACAGCTTAGTGCGTAAAGCCGTCTGGATGCCCAAAGCTTCAGATCGGGCTTCCCATTCATCATCGTTTCGATCCACGCAACACGTTCGAACTCGATTATCGCAAGCTCGTGAACACACGCTGCAATTGGCCTGGGTGCCTCATCGAATTGAAGGCTTCCTCTAGCAGCGTTCGCGACATGACTGCAGAGGATATTGTCATAAGCCCACCAGCCCATTACCAACCACGTGCCCAACAGTGAGCGGTGAATCACGGCGAAAGCACAGCCATATTGGGCCCGGGGTTGGTAATGGGCTGGTGGGCTTATGACAATATCCTCTGCAGTCATGTCGCGAACGCTGCTAGAGGAAGCCTTCA
>JBCCTG010000052.1:0-8870 GCA_039198735.1 Pseudomonadota bacterium
ATGAGCTGCACCACGGCGTTCGGATTTCCGATGGCGCGATCGTTGCGGCCTCGACCCTCTCAAACCGTTACATCACGGACCGTTTCTTGCCAGATAAGGCGATTGATCTCATCGACGAGGCGGCCTCGCGCCTGCGCATGGCTGTCGATTCGAAGCCTGAAGAGCTCGATGCCCTCGACCGCCAAATCATTCAAATGAAGATCGAGCGCGAGGCCCTCAAAAAAGAAGATGATGATGCGTCTCAAGATCGTCTTGAGACGTTGGAAACTGAACTCGCTGACCTTGAGCAGCAATCCTCGGAACTCACGGCCCGTTGGGAAAGTGAGCGCCAGGCGCTGGCTTCATCGACCGAAATCAAAGAGCAGCTCGATCGCCTACGGAGCGAATTGGCCGATGCCGAACGCCAGGGTGACTTTGCCCGCGCAGGCGAGTTGAAGCATGGCCGCATCCCGCAGCTTGAAAAGGCCGTCGCCGATGCCCAGGCCCATGACCCCGGCGATCTCGTGCAGGAGGTGGTGGACTCTGAGGCCGTGGCTCAGGTGGTCTCGAAATGGACGGGCATTCCGGTCGATAAAATGCTCGAAGGTGAGCGCGAGAAGCTCCTCGCTATGGAAGAAGCACTGCATAAACGGGTGATCGGTCAAGACGAGGCTGTTGGTGCCGTCTCTTCGGCCGTCCGCCGTGCGCGTGCCGGGCTTCAGGATCCCAACCGTCCCTTGGGCAGCTTCCTCTTCCTCGGCCCCACAGGTGTGGGCAAGACGGAGCTGACAAAAGCGGTGGCGCATTTCCTGTTCGATGACGATCAGGCGATCCAGCGCATCGATATGTCCGAGTTTATGGAGAAGCATGCCGTCAGCCGCTTGATCGGTGCCCCTCCTGGCTACGTCGGTTATGAGGAAGGCGGTGTCTTGACCGAAGCGGTGCGTCGCCGACCTTATCAGGTGGTGCTCTTTGACGAGGTCGAAAAAGCGCACCCTGATGTTTTCAACGTGCTCCTCCAAGTGCTTGATGAAGGTCGCCTGACCGATGGTCAGGGCCGTGTGGTGGATTTCCGCAACACGCTGATCATTCTGACCTCCAACCTCGGTGCTGAGTTCATGGTGGGCCTTGCCGAGGACGCCGAGGTGGAAACGGTCCGTCCGCAGGTGATGGACGCGGTCCGCAGGGCCTTCCGTCCGGAGTTTCTTAACCGCCTCGATGAGATCATTCTCTTTTCACGGCTGAAACGTGATCAGATGGGCGCGATCGTCGATATCCAAATGGGCCGCCTCGAAAATCTGTTGACCGAGCGCAAGATCGAGATCGATCTCGATGACAAAGCACGAACCTGGCTCGCCGATGCTGGCTATGACCCAGCCTTCGGTGCGCGCCCGCTCAAGCGGGTCGTTCAAAAAGCGGTTCAAGACCCGCTTGCTGAGCTTATTCTTGCCGGAGATGTCAAAGAGGGCGCCATTCTCACGCTTTCCGCCGATGACAAGGGTCTGACGCTGAATGGCCATCCGCTTAAATCGCGAGAGGCTTTCAGGTTGGGTGATCCACCGATCATGGCGGCATCCGAAAGCCGTATGATCAATTGAGAATGACTAAGAATGGGGTGCACGAACACCCCATTTTTATCGGGGGGTCGCAACAGTCTTTCTTAAGAAACCGTTGAACCGTGCCCTGCAGTTTTTCCAAAGCGCGCTGACTTCAAGTTAATGCGTACGTTGTAAAGCGTTCTCATGTAACCGCACAGGGGATGCGTTTGCGTGGAGAGAACGATGACGAAAGACACACTTCGCGTCGCAACAGCCATTTTGGCTTTAACTGCGGCTGTTTTCCTGGGAATGACCGCTGGCTCAACAGCAGCGGCTGAACCTGCTGTGGTGAAAGCGGTTGCACCGGACTATCCGCGTGCGGCTGAACGTCGTGATCTTGAAGGCTATGTGATTGTCAGCATCGATGTGGATAGCGACGGCAATGTCACCAAGGTCTCGGTTATCGACGCCGACAATCCCGGTATCTTCGATAGCGCGGCTATGCGCGCTGTGGAACGCTGGAAATTCTCGTCCGGTGATCCTGTCACCGGCATGAAAAAGAAAATCGTTTTCCAACTTCAAAACTGAATAAGCGCGGCAAGTACGCGGGCTGGGCAAAGATGAAGCGTTTTACAACTATCCGTACAAGGCTTTTGAGCGGTCTTGCTGGTTCGGCACTGTTGCAGTTGATCACCCTCGTGATCGGCGTGGTCGGCCTTTTGTCGACATCCAATGCCGTGCGCGAAGTGAGCATGGAGCGTCTTCCCCAGACTGCCGTTGCGAACCAGCTTTCGTTTGCGGGCGAGCGGATGTCCGACGAAATCGGGTCACTGATCACGGCTGAAACGCAAGCAACCCGCCAAGCAAGCTTTGCCGCGTATGAAGAGCGTTTCGCCAGCACCGAAGAACTTCTTGTGTCACTTGCCGAAGGCGGTGCTTCGGAAGAGCAAATCTCCGCCCTCGAAGGCACGTTCAACGCCCTAGCATCGGCAGCCAGTGACGTGAACAAAGCGCAAGAGCGTTTCATCACCAACCGTGAAGCGCAAATGGCGCTGCGTGCCGAAGCCTCCCTCATTCGCCAGCAAATGCAGGCCGCTGTTGAAGATGCTATTGACGGTGCCAACGATGCCGATGTGGAAACGCTGCTTCGTCTTGGTCTGTCTGCGAACTTAATCGCCACGCTTTATGCCGACACCAGCGCCGCTGAAAACACCGAAGCCGTGGCAGCGCTTGAAGAATCCTACAACGAATATGCCGATGAGACGCGGATCAACATCGCGATCTTAGGGGCGGCCGCAACCCCTGAAGTTCGTCAGCTTGCCGAGCTCTTTTTGGGTGCAGGCGAGGGCGAGGACGGTCTTTTCGCCCACCGCAGGCAAGAATTGTCCGCCATGCAGGCCGCCCGCTTTGCCAAATTGGCGGCTGCCAATGCCGTCTCCGCGCAAACCGATGCGATGACGGAGCTTGTCGACGAGTTGAGCGCTGGAGCTGAGCTGGCTGCGCGCGACTCCCTCCGCACCGCCGAGACGTCCTCGCTCATGCTGCTGATCTGTGCGGTCTTTAGCTTGGGTCTTGCCGGTTGGCTTGGTTATTTCTACGTCCACAGACAAGTTCTCACGCGCTTGAGTGATCTGCGTTCGGTGATGCGCCGGGTTTCCGATGGTGATCTGACGGTCGCTGCAGAAGGGGTGGACATCGAAGACGAAATCGGCGGCATGGCCCGCGCCTTGGAAGTCTTCCGCGAGAATGCCATCAAAGCCGAAGAGCTCAACAAAGAGATGCTGGCCACCCAGGAAGAAAAACTCGAAGCCGAGCGACGCCAGCGGCAAGCCGACGAGGAACGCCGCGCAGCCGAAATGCGCGCGGAGAAGGATCGTCTCGAGGCGGAAGAAAAAGCACGCCAAGACAAACTGGCGGCCGAGGAACGTGAACGTCAGTTCCGTGAGGACGCTGCGCAGCGGGAAATGGAAGCACGCGAGAAACAGCGTGAAGCCGAGGCCGAAGCCCTTCGTCAGCGTGCTGCCGAAGAAAAGCGCTTGATGGAAGAAAAGGCCGCCGCCGAAGAAGAGGCGCGCCAAGAGCGTGAAGCCGCCGCCGAGCGCCAACGCGCCGAAGAGGAACGCCGCCGCCAAGAAAAAGCCGCTGCTGAAGAGCGTGAGCGCCAACTGCGCGAAGAGGCTGCCGAGAAAGAGCGTATCGCCGAGAAGAAGCGTCAGGATGCTGAAGCTGAGGCCTAGCGCCAGAAAGCCGAAGACGAAAAGCGCCGCATGAAAGAGCGCGCCGAGGCGGAAGAACAAGCCCGCCAGGAACGCGAAGCCGCTGCCGAACGTCAGCGTCAGGCCGAAATCGAAGCGCAAGAGCGTCTCGAAGAACAGCGCCGCGCGATGATCCAGAAACTGGGCTCGTCCATCGGTGAAGTCGTCCGTGCTGCCCAGGCCGGTGATTTCTCCAGACAGGTGGAGGCTGACTTCGACGATGAGGAGCTCAACGAGCTGGCCGAGAACCTTAACCGCCTCGTGGGCACCGTCAAAGGCGGGCTTGAGGATACCGTTGCTGTTCTCCGTGCCCTGCAGGATAGCGACCTGACGGAGCGTGTTGAGGGTGACTTCAAAGGTGCTTTTGGTGATCTTCGCGACGGTGTGAACTTCGCCGCTGATGGCCTTGCCAATGTTCTCATGAACCTGCGCTCGACCTCCACCCGTGTGGGTACGTCCTTGAGCGAACTTCTCAATGGTGTGGACGAATTGTCCGCACAGACATCGACCCAGGCGGCCACCCTCGAAGAGACCAGCGCTTCGCTGCAATCCTTCACCACGACCGTGGAGCAAACCGCGCGTCGCACCGCGGATATGCGCGATAACGCCCGTGCCACCCAAGCCAAAGCCGAAGAGGGCGGCGAGGTCATGACCGAAGCCACCGAAGCCATGGACCGGGTGGCGAAGTCGTCGAAGAAGGTTACGGAAATCACCTCGGTCATCGAATCGATCGCTTTCCAAACCAACCTCCTCGCCCTCAACGCTAGCGTCGAAGCCGCGCGTGCCGGCGAGGCGGGCAAAGGCTTTGCCGTGGTGGCGTCAGAGGTGCGGAACCTGGCGCAATCAACAGCCAACGCATCGAAAGAGATCAGTGTGTTGATCGGTGAAGCCAATGACGAGATCAAAGGCGGTGTGGAGCTTGTGAGCCGTGCGGCTGAGGATCTCAAACTGATCGTCGGCGAGGTTGCCACCAATGTGGAGTTGATCGATGAGATCAGTCAGGCCACGGACAGCCAGAACCTCACCTTGCGGGAGATCAATGCCGCGATGACGGACCTCGATCGCTTGACCCAAGGCAACAATACACTGGTAGATCGCAACAACCACGCGATCGGTGAGGCGAAGATGGAGTTCGATCATCTCGATCGTGTGGTGGCAGGCTTCAAGCTCGAAGGCGATGTCACCACCAACACCTATACGGCCGCTGACGCCGCATAAGGATCAATTCCAAAAATAAAAAACCCGATCCCTCAGCGGCCGGGTTTTTTATGCGCACATCCCCTCTCTCGCCATCACGATGGCGATCTCTCCCAAGGCAGAGATGTCTATCGGTTGGAACCCCTGGTGGGATGCGACTGCCCGCGGTATCTTCCCGCTAGCCAAAGGAGAACCACCATGATCGTCAGCACCACGGACACCGTCCCAGGCCGCGAAGCCGCAGAGATTCTCACCGTCGTCTCCGGCGAAGCGATCCTAGGGGTCAATGTCTTCCGCGATTTCTTTGCGAGCATCACGGATATCCTTGGCGGCCGGTCTGGCGGCTATCAGAAGGCCCTGCGCGAAGCGCGCGAGCATGCGATGAACGACATGATCGAAGAAGGCAGCGCGGCGGGGGCCGATGCGATCATCGGTGTTGATATCGACTATGAACAAATCAACGGCAACAAAGGCAGTATGCTGATGGTAAGCTGCAATGGCACGGCGGTGAAGCTGCGTTAGAGCCTAAGGGTTTCGCCTTCACCCGAGAGGGCGTAGAGGCAGGCGTATCAACGACCAATGAGAGGCCCGCCATGACCACCAACCTTGCGCTCATCTTCCCTGGCCAAGGCAGCCAGAAAATCGGTATGGGCAAAGACCTGGCGGAGAATTTCGCGCTGGCGCGGCGGGTTTTCGAAGAGGTCGACGAAGCCCTTTCGCAAAAGCTCTCCGCACTCATGTTTGACGGGGACCAGGCCGAGCTAACCTTGACCACCAACGCGCAACCAGCCTTGATGGCAGTGTCCGTGGCGGCTTTTCGTGTTCTTTGCGATGAATTCGGACTGTCCCTCGATCATGTCACGGGGCTTGCTGGGCATTCTTTAGGCGAATATTCCGCCCACGCTTGCGCAGGCAGTTTTGACCTCACCACGACTGCGAAACTTCTCCGTATCCGTGGTGAGGCGATGCAATCGGCGATGCCATTGGGCGAGGGGGCCATGGCTGCGGTCCTCGGCCTTGACTTCGAGGCTGCCGAAACCCTTGCCCAAGAGGCCGATGTCGAGATCGCCAATGACAATTGCCCAGGTCAACTCGTGCTGTCCGGCCCGACTGCTGCCATCGACAAGGCTTGCGCCCTGGCCAAAGCCGCAGGTGCGAAGCGGACGCTGAAGCTCGATGTTTCCGCAGCGTTCCACTCTCGCGGCATGGCCCCGGCCCAGGACCGCATGGCCGAAGCCCTCGAAGATGCTCAGATCAGTGCGCCTTCGCGGCTCGTGGTGGCCAATGTGGACGCCTCTCTCGTCCAGTCACCGCAAGAGGTTCGCCGGACATTGACAGAGCAGGTGACAGGCCGCGTACGCTGGCAAGACTGCGTTCAGAAACTCAAAGCTGAAGGGGCGGAGCGTTTCCTGGAGGTCGGTTCAGGCAAAGTTCTGTCGGGCCTTGTGAAGAAAATCGATCGCGATGCTCGCCTCGCCAATTTTGGTGCTTTGAGCGATCGTGACAGTATTCGTGACATCCTGTGACCTCTGGTTGACCACTTCGCAACACCTCAAGGCTAACGTTTGGCGATTGCGGGTTGGTTCACCAAAGACGTGCTCAAAAAGGCGATCATACGATACGAGCAATTTTTGCGGATTGATCCGCAGATGCAGCCTTGGGATCTGATGCGCTCCCGCGCAGTTTATCTTGTCTGCTGGATGTTTTCGGGGCTTCAGGGCCTCAACCTTTTGGGTATGACCCACACCTATGGCGGTTGGACCCGAGACCACAGCGTGTCGGTCATGGCGATCGGTTTGTTTCTGATCATCGGCCATGGGCTCCGTTGGACGAAGTCTTTCCCGTTTTTTACCCTGAGCTACGGCTTTGTGTGCATCGGTGGGCTCTTCATCGCTTCCTACGGCGCGGGCATCAACACCTCGCTTCTGCCGTTCATAGCTGCGGGTCCCTTGGTGGCGGCCTTTGTTGGCGGATGGCGCTCCTCAGTCTATTATTACTTCGTGTGCTTAGCAATTTTGATCTTTCAGCTCAACACGTCGCTAACCCACCCCCCTGTCGCGCCTGAATGGACGCCTGAGAGAACCGAGCAGCGTTTCTTACAAGCTGTTTTTGCCCTGACCATGGCTACCAGTGTGAGCTGCCTTTTAAGCGCAGGCTGTGAGAAAGCCTTTGCGCGTTTGGAAAGGGCGGTTAAGAACGCCACCCACTCAGACCGTACCAAGAGCAACTTCCTGGCAACCATGAGCCACGAGCTGCGCACCCCTATGAACGGTGTCCTAGGCCTCACTGAAGCGCTCCTTTCAGAAGCGCCCGGCCCGCTTGTGCAGCGGCAATCGCTTTTGCTCTCGCATATCAAAAGTTCCGGTGAGCATCTTCTCACTTTGCTCAATGATCTGCTTGATCTTTCAAAAATCGAGGCGGGCAAGTTGAATATCGAGCCGCGACCCTTCCCCCTCGAAGGTCTGGTGGTTGCCGTCCACGATACCTATTCCGAGGCTGCTGTGTCCAAGGGGATCTCTCTCACCTGGAAGATCGATCCTGAACTGACGCATTGGGTTGTCGGTGATGATCAACGTGTGCGGCAGATTCTCAACAATCTCGTTGCCAACGCGATCAAATTCACCACCGAAGGCTCGGTGCATCTCGATGTGAGCGGCGGTAAAAAAGGTATGATCGCCTTTCGCGTGATCGATACCGGGACGGGTGTTGCCAAGGATCAAGAGACCTCGATCTTCTCACCTTTTGCACAAGGTGATCAAAGCTCCACCCGGCGCATTGGCGGCACGGGCCTGGGCCTTTCCATCTGCCGAACCCTCGCGACACTGATGAAGGGCGACATTGCACTGGAGAGCACCGGGCCAGAAGGTTCGACCTTCCTTGTTTCTCTTCCCTTGCCAGGGGTTGAGACCGCCGAAGAAGCCTCACCTCTTAAAATCCTCGATGGCGCTCGGCTTGACGGTGTTCGGGTGCTGGTGGCCGAAGACAATGCCGTGAACCGCATGGTTCTCGCAGAGTTCTTGAAAACTTGGGGCGTGCACGCTGTTTTTGCCGAAGACGGTGCCGAGGCGCTGACGATCTTCGAAGCGGCATCGTTTGATCTTCTTCTCGTGGATCGGCAAATGCCCAATGTGGACGGCGAGGGCGTCGTTCGATCGATCCGCGCACGGGATGATGATAAGCAAGCCACGCCCATCATTGCGGTGACAGCCGATGCCTTCGAAAGCGATCGCGCAACAATGATCGACCTCGGCGTCAATGGTTTCGTCAGTAAGCCGATCAAGCCTGAAATCTTGTTCGAGGCGATGACGGTGGCGCTTGATAAAGACCATGGCGATGACACCATCTTCGCTGACTGGGTGGGGTGACAGTTTCGTCCGCTGGGCCTATCGAGCGTGTCATGTTCGATTTGACTGACAAAACCGCCCTCGTGACCGGTGCCACCGGCGGCATTGGTGCCGCTGTTGCGACAACGCTCCATGCCCAAGGCGCCACCGTGGCCCTTTCAGGCCGCAATGAAGAGAAGCTTGCAGCGCTCCAATCTGCCTTGGGTGAGCGGGTGCATGTTTTGCCTACCGATCTCTCCGATCTTGAGGCTTGCGATGCGCTTCCTGGCCGTGCCCAGGAGGCGATGGGCTCGCTCTCGATCCTTGTGGCCAATGCCGGGATCACCCGCGATCAACTCATGATGCGGATGAAACCCCACGAGTTTGATGAGGTTCTCTCGGTCAATCTCACGGCCACCTGGCGGCTTGCGAAGGCTTGCCTCAAGGGGATGATGAAGGCCCGCCATGGGCGCATCATCGGCATCACCTCGGTGGTCGGTGTGACGGGCAATGCGGGTCAGACCAATTACGCAGCCTCCAAGGCGGGTATGATCGGCATGATGAAATCCCTCGCCGGG
>JBCCTG010000053.1:0-8840 GCA_039198735.1 Pseudomonadota bacterium
GTATGAAGCGAATGCGCAGCAAATCTACTAGTAGCAGAATCGTGCAGAAAATTGATTGTGGATCAAGAGGTCCCCGGTTCGAGACCGGGAGGTGGTACCACTCCCTTCTACTCGTGAGCACTGCATATCGCGGCAAACGCTGGCGCGGGCCCCTCGATATCGTGGTCCGCGAGGTCAGGCGATCTCGCCATAATACCTCCGTGTACCCCTGAGCACTCTGGCCTCGGGGGCCGAGATCAGGCCGAGAAGGCTCTCGCCTCCTCGGTTTTTGTTGCGCGCCGCGTGTCGGGAAAACCGGTGCCCACTTTTCCGCCCGGCGCGGCGAGGAGGTGTTAGGGAGTGGCAACGAAGCTGATGCAGGCGGTGGTGGACCGCTGTAGAGAAGAGGTGGGCGCGGGCAAGCAGCTCTACGACACGGAGGTCAGGGGGGCTTCCGGGTGGTGGTGGGCAAGCGCTCCGCGTCGTACAAGGTGGTGTGCGGCGTGAACGACGGCAAGGGGAGGACGGTCTCGGTAATGCTCGGACGCTCAGAGTGGGTCTTCCCGGCGAGGTCGCGGAGCGGCCACGTCGCGAGCTTCAAGCGCAAGGGCGGCTTATGGCTCCGCCCGCACATGTGCCGCCACACCTACCGGAGCTTCTGCGCCATGGCGGGCGTCCCGCTCGAGATTTGCATGGCCCTGATGAACCACAAGGGCCAGGGCGTCACGTTCAGATACGTCACGAGGGCAGCCCTCGAGGACACCATGCGCGAGCACGCGGAGCGCGTGGCCGAGAGGATGCTCGCTTACAGGACGGCTCCTTCACCATCCTGCATGGTAAAGTCCGGGTAACTGTAAGCCCTCCAGCGTTAAAGGGCGGTCAATCATTCCAAGCCAATCATTCTCTTAGAACAGGGAGAGTTTCAGGTGATAAGATCGCTACTCAAACTGGTTTTCGTGGCGGAATGCTTCGGATACATTGGAGCAGTTCTCCTCGGTATTCAGTTTACGTCGCATCGGTACGTCTCGGAATGGGATGCGGGTGATTTGCTCGCCTCGCTTGGTGTGATGACTCTTTTGGCGATGGGTGTGCACTCGTTGGGTCTCGTGGTCGGTTACTGGCTGGGACGCCTCAACCTTCTTCTGAGTATCATCGACCGGCATCTAAAGCGATCTAGTCGGTGCACAGATCGACATGACTATTCCGCGACGTAATCAGCTCTAACGTCGCCGTACAAAGGTGTCAGAGAGCGCTGAGTGATGGTCAGCGCGCCCTGGCCCGAAGGCCAACTACTCAGTGTAGAGAGGAGTCTGTACTGAACCAAGGAAGAGATTATCGAGAGGCTGGATAGGATCGAGAGGAGCCTCGCGTTGTCGCCGGAGTACGTCGATACCGAGGGCGCGGCGGCGATTACCGGGCTGTCGGTCAGGACCCTCGAGGGCCTCCGCGTGATGCGCCAGGATCGAAGCCCGGTAAGTCAGTCCGCTACGCCGTCGACGACCTCAGGTCTTATATGGAGCAGCACAGGACGGAGCTCCTTCGATGACGCAGACCTTCGATCCGAGCGCGGTCAGCGCCCACCAGCCCAAGGGGCACCCGAACGACTGGCCGATCGCCGACTACCTCGCGGTGATCGCTGTGTACGGACGGTCGTCTCAGGGAGGCCGGGCTGTTCCTTCGCTTCCTGGATGGGTGTGATGCGCACAAGTATGGTCGCCTGGTGGGCTGGGCACGAAGGCTCGACCGTCAGCGCTATGACAACTGATGACTACGAAGCATGCTCAAGGTATTTGCCTCAGCATAGGGACTAAAAGCGGCTGTTGATCCAATCGTTGGTCCCTTTGTAACCTCGTCGGTGCACCGGTCGTTGCAGACCTTCGTGACTGACGTCTTCGATGTTTCCTTCGGCTTCCATGAGCGCCAACACCGCACTCACCAGCACCCAAGGAACTGCGCTAACCTGAAGTGTGTCCGTCGAAAGGCTCCCCCAACTTCCCACGGCAAACGCAAGCGCGCCTTGCTCAGCGCTAAGAAGCTTCGTCTTATCATAACGGGCTTCGGCGACAGACGGGGGCACGATCCGACCAGCAGCAAGATCGTCCAGATCACCGTCCAGGATAAGACCCAAAACGATGCAGGCCGTCAATGTGAGCAGAACCACCACAAAATTTCTTGAGCATACTCATAAGCCCTTGACCCATTTATCAAGTTTGTAGGTGAGGTACACCAATGAAAAGGTCTGGCAACGACAACATCGTGTTCCGGATTGAGAGCAATGGGTAGTGACTGCTTATTGACCTCGCGGTGCAAGGGTGCCTCCAAGGGGGTGCGTTGGCTGCTTCGACACATCATTTTGCGCGTTGCGTTCATTCTTGCTCTCCCTCAAGATGTCGGCTGACGGCATATGGTTTGTCTACACCTCATTTTGATGGTTCTTTGCGCCGCGTGAACGTGGTTGCGTTTCCTTCAAAAAAACCTAGTCTTTTTCTTTTCCAGAAAGTAAAATGATGTCGTCTAGGGTAGAACGGGTTTCGGCAACTGACCGATGGCTTTATGCATCAGGGTCCTTTGGTACGGGCGTTTTCTCGACCATCCCCTCGATCCTACTTCTTTATTATTGCACGGAAATTTTAGGATTGGCGGCGGCTGCGGTCTCCCTCATTTTGCTCTTTCCGAAGTTGATTTCGCTGATTTGGGATCCAATCGTCGGCATGTGGTCCGACAATACCCGCCTTCCTTTGGGGCGAAGGAAGCCCTTCCTCATCGTTGGAGCTGTTGGAACGAGCGCCATGTTCGTGGCGTTGTTTGCGCCGCCTGATCTTCCCGCTTCCGATCTTCTGATCTGGGTCGCGGTGAGTTATACGGCTCTATCTTTGCTCTATAGTCTTTTTGCTGTGCCGTACACGGCACTTCCTGCCGATTTGTCGAACCAGGAATCCGACGTGGTTCGTTTTGTCAGTGCACGGATGATTTTGCTGATGATCGGCATTCTCGCAGGCGCATCGGTCGCGCCTATTCTCGTCAGCAGCTTTGGCGGGGGGCGCCAAGGTTATGCGCTGATGAGCATCGCGATCGGTATCGCGGCTCTTGTGTTCATGAGCACACCAATGTTCATGAGCCGCGCACCTGCGCGTGCCCCTTCGGCGCCGACGGGCACAAAGGGTTTTATCGCCCCCACCTTGATGAAGTTTCGCGCGGTCTTCACGAACTCCGCCTACCGTCCCATGCTTTTGGCGTTCATTCTTCAAACCATCGCTTATGGCGGTGTGTCGGCGGCTTTCCCGTTTCTGACCACAGTGACCCTTAATCGTTCAGAGGCCGACACAGGTATTGGCCTTGGTATCATGGTGGTGATGTCCCTCGTTTTCGTGCCTGTTTGGAGCTTTCTGGCGCGGCAGACAGGGCTTATCCCGATGATCATCGTCGCCGTGATCGGTTATGCATGCAGCACAATTCTTCTTGCGTCTGCCGTGGGGCTTAGCGGTGTTTGGACTCACGTAATCGGCGCGATGGTCTTGTGCGGCGCGTTTTTCTCAGGGCTTCAAGTTTTGCCTTTTGCCATGGCGTCAGAGATCGCTAGGCGTACAGCACCGTCTACGGAAGGCCAGTATTCAGGTGTTTGGATCGCTTTCGAAAAATCCGGCCTTGCAGGGGGTGCGTTTCTCTTGAGTCTGATGATGACCCTAGGCGAGCCGGGACAGATCGCATTGATCTTTGTCACCTTCGTACCAGCGATTTTTTTGCTGGCATCGCTTCTCTTCTTGGTCAGGACGTCGAGGGCTTTGAAGTCGCCAACATCCATATAAAATCATCGTTATAAAGAATTGAGACATGAGACGTCAATTCCGATCGTTTGATCTTGGTTCGGATCGATAAAGCTCATCGAGGCCAAGGACCACTTCGGCGGGTGCGTGGAAGTCGCCCAGGCCTTCGGAAATGTTGGCTTCGTAGGCAATGGGAACGACGGCGGTATCTTTCACCACTTTCGGCTTATGCAAGTTTTTGTGACCGAGAATGATGCGGGTTTCTTGGGAGATCTCGTAGCTCGGTAAGGGCAGAGGATCCGCACCCAGAGATGTTTGGATCGGCACGCCAACCTCGGCATGGGCTGCACCAAGCAAACCAATGAAGGGCAGAGCGACATATTTCAGCATAGGATTGTTTCCTTTCCTCTGAGCTTCGGAACGCTCACATTCTCTTTGTGCGGTCTTTATCGATCTTTTCCGCAAAGCAAACTCTACCCGAGGGCCATCGCTCCGCGGGAGGACGGCGCGATGGCCAGGGGCAGAGTGACAGAGACCGAACGGGGGGCAGAGCCTCTGTGCACATCGTAACGCAGACATTCGGGATCGCTTTTGGTTAGAAAGATCGTCTGCGTTGTGAGAGATATCGCATCAGCGGATCAAAAAGCGAGATGCCGATACCAATCTGCCCCATAGGAATAGCCTATCAGCAATTCGGCCTTGCATAAGCAGAACCTTTCGGCAATCGCAGAGCTCCCAAGCCCTATGGATGTGCGATGTGCCAATACCCGATCCTGATTTCGTCAACAGCGTCACGCTTCGGCAATTGCGTTATTTGGTGGCGCTTTCCAGCACGCTGAGTTTTCGCCGGGGCGCCGAACGTTGCGGTATCAGTCAGCCCTCGTTCAGCCAGCAAATTCGCCTCTTGGAAAATGCCCTCGGTGTTCGGGTGGCCGAGCGTGGTTCCGGCTCGGTGAGCATGACACCGGCGGGGCGTGAAGCGACCAAAATCGCTTTGGAAGTGATCGACCGGGTGGCTGCCCTCAGCACAATCGCTGAAACAGGCCCGCTCACGGGGGTTTTGAAACTCGGTGTCAAAGCCACGCTGGGGCCTTACCTGTTGCCCCAGGTGATCCATAAGCTCCATAAGACGCATCCGGAGCTTCGGCTTTTCATTCGTGAAGGCCCGCCGATCGATCTTGAACGTGAGCTTGTCGAGGGGCTCCATGACATCATTCTCGCGCAATTGCCGATTGCCTCGGCGGAGGTCGATTCCGTTAGGCTTTTCCGTGAACCCCTTTATCTCGCCGTGGCTTCCGACCATCCCTTGGCCAAAAACAAGGTTTTCGAACCTTCGGATCTGGAGGGCCTCGATGTCCTGACGCTCTCACCGCGGTTTCACCTGCACGACCAGGTTTTGCGTTTGAGCGAAGAGAACGGTGCGCGCCTTCGCCGAGATTACGAAGGGACGAGCCTCGATGCCCTTCGGCAAATGGTGGGTATGGGTCTTGGCGTGACGTTTCTACCCGGACTTTATGTGGGGTCCGAGGTGCACGGTGAAACCGATGTCGCTATTCTTCGACCGGCACAATCTGGCCTTTTCCGGTCCATTGGTCTGGCTTGGCGCCGCGGCTCAGCGCTCAACAGCGTCTATGAATCATTGGCCGACACGATTGCTTCCCTTGTCGGTCAAGAGGTCAAAGGTGTGACCAGTGAACGATAAGGCTCGCTCTCAACGGGTTCGCGGCAGTGCTGTTCGCACTGCCGCTTTCCACGGGAGGGTGGAGGTGTCGTTGCCAGAGCAGATAGATCATCTGCAATCCTAGCTTTGACGACGCAGGAAATTTCAGAACCTTGCTGGGCATGGCCTTAAGGGGGAGGGAAGTGGCCAAAGCAGTGTTGTCATTCCCTGCGTATCCTTGAGATCTGGTTGCCTTTATGCTTAAGGCAAGGGCCATAGGAAATGGCTATCAGGCCAAGCGTGTGTCTTCTATCAGCATGCGTAACGTCGACGCCTTACAGTTTTTTGCTCGTTGGAAAAACAAAGAGGCATTGCAGTTTGTCGATAGGTTATTCCTATAGGCCCTGTGCAACAAAACTTCTCGCTGCTACGAGCAATCATGCCTACATGCGACAAGTTGAACAAAGAAAGAGCGCTTCTTATGGATGGTCAAAGCTCAGTTCCCAACGTTGCGGTGACCAACAAAGAGGCGCCGACAACCCCCGTTCCCGTGACGCTTGCCCATGGTGACGGCATCGGCCCGGAAATCATGGAAGCGAGTTTGCGCGTCTTGCTTGCCGCCGGAGCGAGCATCGCCTTTGAGCCTATCGAAATCGGCGAGCAGATTTTCAAAAAAGGCTACACATCGGGGATGACACCAGACGCGTGGGAAAGCCTGCGCCGTACGGGGATCTTTTACAAAGCGCCGATCACCACGCCCCAGGGCGGCGGTTACAAATCACTCAATGTGACCATTCGGAAGTCCTTAGGGCTATTCTCCAACGTTCGGCCATGCGCCTCGCTCACGCCCTTTGTCGATAGCAAACATCCTGGCACGGATGTCGTCATCGTTCGTGAAAATGAAGAGGATCTCTACGCCGGTATCGAACACCGCCAGACGAGCGATGTTTATCAATGCTTGAAATTGGTATCGCGACCAGGGTGTGAACGGATCATCCGTTTCGCTTTTGAGTATGCGCGAAACCAAGGCCGTAAGAAAGTCTCCTGCTTCTCCAAAGACAACATCATGAAGCTGACGGATGGTCTTTTCCATTCGGTCTTCGATGAGGTGCGGGAAGAGTATCCTGACATCGAAACCGATCATTGGATCATCGATATCGGAACAGCGAAAGTTGCCGCCGACCCGACCCGGTTTGACGTGATCGTGACCTCCAATCTTTACGGTGATATCATCAGCGATGTGGCGGCGGAGCTGACGGGCTCCGTTGGCTTGGGTCCTTCGATCAATGTGGGATCGACATCGGCCATGTTTGAGGCCGTGCACGGATCGGCGCCCGATATTGCCGGGCGCGACATTGCCAACCCCTCCGGTCTGCTCCTTGCCGGTGTGATGATGCTAAAGCACATCGGGCAAAGTGATGTTGCCGAACATGTTCACAATGCTTGGCTCAGAACCATCGAAGATGGTATCCATACGGCGGATATTTATCGTGAGGACCGGTCCCAGTCGCTTGTGGGCACCCGTGCTTTTTCCGAGGCTGTCGTCGCAAGGCTCGGTCAGAAACCTCGTGTGCTGAGCGCCGTTGATTACGCATCGGCGCCAGCGATGGTCATTCCTGAAGTGACGTTGAAACGCACCGAAACCAAGGAATTGATGGGCATTGATGTTTTTGCCGACTGGCGCGGCAGCGCTGACGATCTTGCTGAAAAGTTGCAAGCCGCGGAAAATGATGCCTTGCCCCTTAAAATGATCACCAACAGAGGCGTCAAGGTGTGGCCTGACGGATTGCCTGAAACATTCTGTACGGATCATTGGCGCTGCCGCTTTCTAGCGCAGACACCGATTGAAGCGTCGTCGATCATCAAGCTTTTGACGGATCTTCAGACTGGCGGTGTTGAGTTCGTCAAAACAGAACATCTTTATCATTTCGACGGAAAGCCCGGTTTCTCATTGGGTCAGGGGCAATAGTGTCCAACGCGCCAACCCCGCTCGAGCATGTTGTGTTTGATGCGCAGGGGTCTGACTTTGGCAAACCTATTTTGGTTGCCGCCACGCCAAACGATCGGGGACAGCGCGCCATTCGCACGGCCGCTTCGATCGCTCGTGAGACAAAACGTCCTTTGATGGCTTATCAAATCCTCGATGAGGGCGATTTTACGACCAGCGGGCCTGGATCTCTTCAAACGCTGACCCAAACCTGCAGCGAAGCTTTCAAGCAAGATCATCCTTGCACGGCATATGTTGCTTGCTTCCCTGATCATTATACAGATCACGAGTATGGGCGTGCTGTAAGCCTTGTTGATGCGGCATCCCTACATGGCGCAGCTTTGTTGGTCATTGGAACGCATAATGTGGGCGCTCAACGCAAAGCGCTTGGCGGGACGATGACGCACAAGCTTCTGCAAGTGGCGCCATGCCCTGTCCTAATTGCTGCGCAGGATGTGAGCGGCCCCTATCAAAAGGTTATGGTCGCCGTTGATTTCTCGCCTGTTTCTGCGGACCTTATCCAAGAGGCCATTGCCCTTGCACCAAAAGCCGCAATCCAAGCTGTGCACATTGTTGAAGCGAGCGCGGCTGCGGAAGAAGATGAGCGGGCTCAAGAGCTGCACAAGCTGATCGAGACAGCACGGCAAAAAACTTCCGCCGTCGACATTGCTCCGCGCATCGTTGTGGGCGACCATAAAACAACGTTCACGGACATTCTGCAAGACACCGCGCCTGATCTCGTTGTTCTCGGAACCAAGGGCCTAACCGGCTTGAGCCGGATCATGCTGGGCAGTTTCGCCGCGCGGTTCATCGACAACCCGCCTTGCGACCTCTTGGTTCTGCGCAGCCCTCGGTAGAAGACAAAGCGCCACTGGTTTTGAATCTATATGGCCTCGCGCGACATTGCGCAAAGATGCGCACTCTTTCAGTCAGGCGGCTAATGGCGCTATGACTTTTTTGACTTGAAATGCGATGATACGGATATGACAGAATTCATTGGTGAGCTGCTGGTGGGCCGTGCCGAGGAGAAGTTTGATCTCCATGAGCGCCATTTGAACGGCCAATTGGTGCGGGTTCTGCGCACCATTGGTTTTGATCGTCATTACAAGAGGGGGGCCGGCGCCTACCTCTACGACGATGCCAATCATCAATATCTTGATCTTTTAAGCGGTTTTGGGACCTTCGCGCTCGGTCGGAACCACCCCAAAGTGAATGCTGCGCTGCGCGAGGTTCTGGACTGCGAGCTTCCCAATCTGGCGCAGCTCGATGTCTCGGTGCTGGCGGGTTTGCTCGCTGAAGCATTGATCGCGACCTGGCCAGGCGACAGCCGGGTCAAAGCCTTCTTTGCCAATTCCGGGACCGAGGCGGTGGAGGGTGGTCTTAAATTTGCCCGCTACGCCACGGGCCGCGACAAGGTGGTGTGTCTGAAAGGCGGCTACCACGGGCTCAC
>JBCCTG010000054.1:0-8692 GCA_039198735.1 Pseudomonadota bacterium
ACCAAAACAGAAGCGCTCGATCCGATCTTTGGCGGCGCGCTTGCCGTTCCGCTTTTTCTGGCTTTCATCGTGGGCAATATGGCCAATGCCTGGTTCCTGATCATGGCACCGATGGAGCGCGGATGGTTCAGCCTCGCCCCCAGCGGCCTCATGCTGCCGCTTTATTGGATTATGCAATCGGTGGCGGCTTACAAAGCTGCCTATGAGTTCTGTGTGCGTCCTTTCTATTGGGATAAGACCGAGCATTCAGCCGGTGAAGACAGCTTGCGCGAGGTCTCCGATGCAGCGGCCTAGACAGATCCTTGTTCTCCTGTTTGCGGTGATGGCGTTCGTGGTGATCCGCGATGGTACCGTGACCCATTATCTCCTCACCATGCGCATCCATGAGCTCTTGCGTTACGACGGTGTTGTCGTCGATGGCAGCTTGGCGCTAGCGCGGCTCCTCGGCCATCTTGGCCTTGCTGGCGGCACCTCAGCGCTTCTCATGGCTAGTATTTTCAGTTGGCTGATCAGCTTGCCCATCATTCTTTCCTGGAAGCGTACACGGAGTGAGTGGCCGCTTCTCTTTCATCCGGCCAGCGGGCTCTTTGTCATCGCCGGTGCTGGTTTTGCGCCGCTTGGTCTGATCGGGCTCTTCGGCGCCATTCGTCAGGCGGCGGAAAGCGCTTCGCCCAAGGACGTGCCCGGCGTGGGGCTCGCTATGTTGCTCAGTGTTTTGACGGTTCCGCATTTTGAGGTGTTGATCCTGCCCCTCGCATCGGCACTTTTCCTGACAGCACCTCGGGCGATGATGGAGCGGCAGATGTTTGCTTATTATCTTGTCGTTCTCATGCCTGCGGTCATTGCCTTGGGCGTCGGGGCGGGGTTCGGTCTCGACCAAGAACCGCTGCGGGACGAAGCCCCTGCAAGTTTTGCTGCTGGCGGTCCGCAATTTGCCGCCGCCGCGCTTCTGACTGCGCCAGGTGTTCTGTGGTCAGCCTTTCGCAAGGAAACCCGCCGCCTTGCCATAGCGCTTGTGCTTTTGATGGTGGCCATCGCCACGGCGCAGGTGGGAACCCTGACCCATGGTGTGCTGATCGCGGGGCTTGCGGCAGCATCGGCCGTCAGGGGACGGTGGAGCTTGCGGGTGGAGGTGATCAGCGCCGGTGCCGTGGCCGCTGCGGCCTGGCTGGTCGTCACGGGGGTGGCGTGATGGCGCCTCACCGATTACCTCCCTTCCCCATGACCAAGATCAACGATGCCCTGAAGCCTCTCAAGAACCAGCCCTTCCACATTATGGACGGTGCGGGGAACGACTTCGTCATCGCCGATCTCCGCCGCACGGGCAACATGACCGAGGAGGCCGCGCGGGTACTGGGTGATCGCAGCGGCCCGTTCGGTGCGGATCAGATCATCTCGCTGATCAGCCGAGGCGGCGTTCCAGCCATGGAGATTCGCAATGCCGACGGCAGTGTCTCAGCGGCCTGCGGAAATGCAGCGCGGTGCATCGCGCATCTTTTGCTGAATGAGCTGGAGATGGAAACGATCACCTTTGGCAGCCCGGCAGGGCCTCTTCACGCCAGGCGTAACAGCCGGGGCGACATTGAAGTCAATATGGGCCCGCCGCGCCTTGCCTGGGATGAGATCCCGCTGGCCGAGCCCGCTCCCGACACGCGCTTCGTGGAGTTGCCCCAGGCGCTGCTGGAGCCATCGGGCCTCAAGGCGCCGTCTTGTGTTTCCATGGGCAATCCCCACGCCGTCTTTTTCGTTGAAGATGCGGACAGCGCCGATTTGCGCACCTTTGGCCCCTTGATCGAAAACCATGCAGCGTTTCCCGAACGGGTGAATGTCTCGGTTGCCTCCCTCGAAGGCGATGGTTTGCGTCTTCGGACCTGGGAACGCGGCGTTGGCATCACCAAGGCTTGCGGGACAGCCGCCTGCGCGGCCCTGGTCTCTGCCGTGCGCCGCAATCTGTTGCCGCGCACAGCCACCTTGCGGGCCGATGGCGGCCTCCTCGACCTCACCTGGGAAGAGGCCACGGGCGATGTCTTCCTAGCAGGACCTGTGGGCCTTCACCGCAGCGGAACGTTCGACGCAAGCTCTGGCTAGGGCACCGGTTCGCATTGGAAAGATGGGCCAAAATGAGAATCGAGAGCATCGGACTGTGTCGACGAAACAGTCCGATGCTCTAGGGGTTGCGGCCCGCGGTTTCGCCGCGCACATGCCCTTTCGTGCCTCAAGACCGTGCCATCACTGTCAATCTCGGCTGCCGCCTCAACGCTTCTGAAACCGAGGCGATGGCGACTCTCGCCGAAACGAGCGGGCAGGCGCCGATTATCGTCAACACTTGCGCCGTCACCGGCGAAGCCGTCAGACAATCGCGCCAGGCCATCCGCCGGGCTGCCAAAAACCATCCAGGCCGCCCGGTGATCGTCACCGGCTGTGCCGCGGAGATCGACGCGCCCGCCTTCGAGGCCATGCCCGAAGTCACCAAGCGCCTTCCGAATGCAGAGAAACTGAACCCCGCAGCTTGGTCGCTTCCCACAACAAGGCCCGCGCCGCCGCGAAGCCTCGATGTGCGGGCGCCTTTGGCCGTGCAGAATGGCTGTGACCACCGCTGCACCTTTTGCATCATTCCCTATGGCCGCGGCAATGCGCGGTCCCTGCCGATCGCCGAAGCGTGCAATGCTGCGCAAGCGCTGGTGGCGCGCGGCGCGAAGGAAGTGGTGCTCACCGGTGTGGATCTCACCTCCTGGGGCCCTGACCTTGGTGAGGATCTCACCCTCGGGCACCTCGTCGAGGCCCTCGATAGAACGCTCTCGGATGATCTCTGGATTCGTCTTTCCTCCATCGATGGCGCGGAAATCGATGATCGGCTTTTCCGTTTGATGACGGAGGTGGAGCGTATCGCCCCCTATGCGCACCTGTCGCTTCAATCCGGTGACAATATGATCCTCAAGCGCATGAAGCGGCGTCATGGGCGGTCCGATGCGGTAACGCTCTGCGCGCGGCTGAAAGAGGCCCGGCCGGAGATGGCCTTCGGCGCGGACCTCATCGCAGGATTTCCAACGGAGACGGAGGAGATGTTCGAAGGCTCGCTCAACCTCATCCGCGATTGCGGCCTTTCCTACGTGCACGTCTTCCCCTTCTCACCGCGCACCGGCACACCGGCAGCTAAAATGCCCCAGCTTGACCGTGCCGTGATCAAAGAGCGGGCCCAGCGCCTGCGCGAGGCGGCCGATCAGGCGCTCAGCGAGCATCTGCATGCGCGCCTTAGCCGGGTGGGCGAAGTTTTGATCGAGGAGATCAAAAACGGCACCCCCCGCGGCCGGTTCGCGGATTTCACCGATGTGCATCTTTCCGGTGCCCCCCAACCAGCGCCGGGCGAGAAGCTGATGGTCCGGGCCCAAACGGTCCAGGACCGGCACATCGTAGCGACACCTTTTTCGGAGTAAGTGATGGCTGATGAGAAGAAGAAAGGCCTCTTTGGCCGGATCTTTGGCGGTAAGAAAGATCAGGAGACACCCGATCGCGCGCCGGACGAGACGCCATCGCCGACTGTGGCTGACAATCTTGCGCCCGCCTTACGCCCCAGTGACGATCGCGTCCCCCATGCCGCCACGGTGGAGGCGGACAGCGAAGCAGGCGACACACGCTTTCTCCATGATGAACTTGACCCGGAGGACCGGGTCCCGGCCCCTTCACCAGAGATACCGTCCGAGGGCGGAAGAGAAGCCGAGGCGCCAGCGGCGTCTACAGAGCCAACCCTGGAGCCCGAGAAGCCCAAAAAACGCGGGTTTTTTAGCCGCCTGACCTCTGGCCTCAGCAAAACCTCCCAGCGGTTGACCACCGGCGTCACGGAGATTTTCACCAAGCGTAAGCTGGACAACGACACCCTCGAAGAGCTCGAAGACCTTCTGATCTCCGCCGATCTCGGCATGGACGCAGCGGGCCGGGTGGTGGCGAGCCTCCGCAAACGGAAATTCGGTCAGGAGATCACCGATCAAGAGGTGCGTGCCGTGCTGGCCGAGGAAGTCGCAGCCAGCCTGACGCCGCTGGAGAAGCCTCTTACCATCCACCCCGGTCATGCGCCGCACATCATTCTGGTGATTGGCGTCAATGGCGCGGGGAAGACCACGACGATCGGCAAACTGGCCGCCAAACTCTCCGCAGAAGGACACTCCGTGCTCCTTGCCGCAGGTGATACGTTCCGCGCAGCCGCAATTGAGCAGCTCGCCGCCTGGGGGGAGCGCGCAGGCGCACCGGTTCTGACCAAGCCCCACGGCGCCGACGCGGCGGGGCTCGCCTTTGAAGCCATCGAAAAAGCCCGTGCCGATGGCCACGACGTTCTCTTGATCGATACAGCGGGACGCCTTCAGAACCGCAGCGAACTGATGGACGAGCTCGCCAAAATCGTGCGCGTTATCAAGAAACTGGCGCCTGATGCACCCCATGACACACTTTTGGTGCTCGACGCCACGGTGGGCCAGAACGCCCTTCGGCAGGCCGAGGTCTTCACCGAGATCGGCGGGGTCACGGGTCTTGTCATGACCAAGCTCGACGGCACGGCCCGCGGCGGCGTGCTGGTGGCTGTCAGCGATCAGTTCGCACTGCCCATTCATTATATCGGTATCGGTGAAAGTGTTGACGATCTCCGCGCATTCAACGCAGGTGATTTTGCCAGCGCCCTCACAACGGACGCGTAAGGAGACATGACGATGACGGAAGAGCTGCCGATCCCACAGGACAAACTTGAAGGACGTGAGAAGTTTGCCGTGGAGTTTGGCCCAGTGGTGGCCCTTTTCGCTGGCTATCTCTTCAATGAGCGCGTGGGTCCGGCCCTTGATCGTCTGTTTGGGTCGGATTTGTTCGCTGGCGATGGGGGGCAACTTTTTACAGGGCTGGCCCTCTTCCTACCGGCCTTTGCCATCGCGTTTCTCTACTCCGTCATCCGGACCAAGCGGGTTGCTCCTGTGCTGGCCGTGACGGGCGCCATGGCGCTAGGGATGGGCATCCTGACCTTTGTCTTTCAGGATAAGCGCTTCTTTTATATCAAGCCGACGATCGTCTATGGCCTGATTGCCCTTATCCTGACCGTCGGTGTGGCAACCAAAAAGAACTTCCTCAAGCTTCTCTTCGATGGGGCCATTGAGCTTTCCGAGGCAGCCTGGCGGACCCTGACCATCCGCATCATCGGTTTTCATGTGGTGGCCGCCCTCGCCAATGAGATCTTGTGGCGCACGCTGACCACAGGCTGCGTCACAGGTGCCGATTGCGGCGGCGAAGCGGTTTGGCTGACGGTCAAATCGATTGGTTTCCCCATCGCTTATGTGCTCTTCATGGTGGCCCAAGCGCCGCTGATCATGAAGGACCAAGACCTTGAAACCCAGGGCGAGTAACCTTCAGACCCCATCCACTGGGTTGGAAAAGGGCGGAAAGGCTGGCGTTCCGATCACCTCCCGGTGCTGACGGAGGGCCCAGGCCACGGTCGGGAAGGCAAGATCCGGCCAGGGAATATCTTCCCACGGGACAAGCATCACCTCTTCACTTTCCGGACCCGCCTCAACCGTATCGGGGTTTTTGAGATAGGCCCTGTACATAATCTGAACCTGGCTGATGCGGGGCACGGAGTAGACGGCCAGCACCTGATCGAGCTGCAAATCAGCCCGCGCCTCTTCCCAGGCTTCACGGCACGCTGACTGTTCCGTTGTCTCACCCAATTCCATATAGCCTGCAGGAAGCGTCCAAAAGCCCAGACGCGGCTCTATGGCTCGCTTACAGAGGAGGATCCTGCCCTGATGATCCGTAGCCACGCTGCCGGTGACGATTTTCGGGTTCTGATATTCGACGTACCCGCAATGGCTGCAGACGGACCGTTCGCGGTCGTCACCAGGGGGCACTTTTTTGACAAAGGATGGGTTCAAACCATCGGTACGCATCATCCATTCTCCTCTTTTTGTCCGTCTCCGCTGCAAATATCATCGTTTCGGAGCCAAAAAGGCTTGATTCCGTGTTCGAAGCACTCAAAATGGCAAGCGTTCTTTAAGGATAACGCTGCAATAGATCCAATTAGGGCGATCCGCACGCGGTCTTCTGTTCAAAGAACAGCCGGGGCAGACGCCTCAAACACTTGCAACTCGGCGCGGGTTCCGCGCCAAGAACGTCAAAGAGAGTGACAATCATGGCGAAATACGCGCTCCAACAATCTCCCGGCCACCTTCTCCGCCGGGCTCAACAATATGCTGATGATCTTTACAAGAAAGAAGTCGGTGCACGCGGTCTGACATCACGTCAGTTCACGGTTCTTCATGCGATCAGCGAACAAGAAGGTTTGTCGCAGACGGATCTCGTCCGGAAAACCGGTATCGACCGTTCAACCCTCGCCGACATGATCGCGCGCCTAACCTCCAAAGGCTATGTCGCTCGTCAGCGCACGAAAGATGACGCACGCGCCAATTCGGTCAAGCTGACCGCTTCTGGCAAAAAAGCGCTCAGCGGTGCCGAAAGCAAAGTCATGAAAGCCGAAGCAGCGGCGCTCAATCTTCTGCCGAAAACGCAGCAGTCAGGTTTCATGAAAGCCCTTCAGGCCTATGCCGAAGCGCTCGACAAAATCGAAGCTGAGCTGATGGCGCCGAAGCGCACAGCGAAAAAAGCAACGGCGAAAAAAGCCACCAAGAAAGCGCCTGCGAAAAAAGCAGCGGCCAAGAAAACGGCGAAAAAGAAAGCGCCTGCTCGCAAAGCGGCCAAGAAAACCACCCGCAAAAAAGCGACCAAAAAATAAGACAATGGCGGCGCCAGGCAGATCGTCTGGCGCAACCAACATGAAGGCTTGAGAATTCAGGTCATCGAAACTGAGCGCCCCTGGAGCGAGAACGCTTCGGGGGCGTTTTTTGTTTGAGAGCCTCTCGATTCTTGACCGGTCGCGGTTTCGAACCGCCAAACCGGCTCCACTTTGGCTGAAAACGCTCTAGCCGCGAAAGTGGATCACTGGTTTCGCGTGCGCGATAGGGCCAAACCAGAAAGCTGAATCGCATCAGCTTCAAACGGTTCTAAAGCGCCAGATCGAGCCGCACCGGGGCATGATCCGATGGCCGTTCCCACCCGCGGACATCGCGGTGGATGTGGTAGGCACCGGGCCCCGCCGCGAGGGCTGCATCGCGCAAAGGCTCCGTCACCCAAATATGATCGAGGCGGCGGCCACGATTGGAGGCGGACCAATCCCGCGCGCGATACGACCACCAGGAATAAAGCTTCTCATCGTCAGGGGTCAGCGCCCGCGCCACATCAATGAAACCGCCAGCTTTGATCAGTGTCGCCATGGCCTCGGTTTCAACAGGCGTGTGGGAGACCACTTTCAAAAGCTGTTTGTGGGACCACACATCGTGTTCGTGGGGTGCGATGTTGAGGTCACCCACGACGATCACGGGATCCTTTTTCAATGTTTTGAAAAGCGCCGTCATCTCCGCCGCGAAATCCAGTTTGTGGGCGAACTTCTCGTTCGCCTCGCGGTCAGGAACATCGCCGCCAGCAGGCACATAGAAATTGTGAAGCCGTGTGCCGCCGGGAAGGGTCACCGCGATATGCCGGGCATCACCCTTTTGGCAGAACGCAATGGGGGTAGGATCGTCAAGCGGCAAGCGCGATGCGATGGCAACGCCGTGGTAGCCCTTCTGCCCATTGATGGCGAGATGGGGGTAGCCTGCTTTTTCAAAGGCTTTCGAGGGGAACTGATCATCGTTGCACTTTGTTTCTTGAAGGCAAAGGACATCGGGCTTCTGTTCTTTCAGGAAGCGGATGACGAGGTCGATACGCAGACGGACCGAATTGATGTTCCAGGTGACGAGCCGCATGGAAACTAAGCGAGCCTTGGGTCCGTCGCTGCGACATCGTCAAAAGCCAAAACCTGATCGACGATCCCGCTAAGCCGGGGTGCCGCGGCACGCCAATCGAGCGCATGCTCCATCCGCAAACCAAGCCAGTCGGCCATGCAAGCAAAAGCCAGTGAAGAAAGACTGCCAACCTCAAGGCGCGCAGCCGAGGCATCGATCACCGAGAGGGTTTCCTGAACACCCGCCAAGCGGCGGTCAAGCCAGCGCGGGGACTGCTCCTCAGGCTCCCGCTTGGTCTCGAGAAAATAAGCAACGCCGAGGTCGAGGACACCCATGGCGAGGGCTATATCCGCCTCGGCCTCAAGACGCTCCATAGGATCAGCAGGCAGAAGATCCGTCCCGCCGATATCCATAAGGGTTCGCACAATGAGGGGTGTGTCAGCGACGATGGGCCCATCATCAATGATCAGTGCGGGAACCCGGCCGATGGGGTTCACGGCGCGGTAGCTTTCAACGAAAGCATCGGCTTTCTCGAACGCGATCGCCTGGGACGCGCCGGACCTTTCCCGAACGATCCGGCAAAGCCGGACATAGGGAGAGGTCAGTGATCCATAAAGTGTGCCGCGAACAGGGAGGGTCACCGGCCGACCACGGATTGATTGGGGGTGCAGTTGAGGTTCACCTCGTCAAGCGCGCTCCACACCGGAAGACCGCCGCCCGTCACTTTCGAGGCTGCACGGAAATTGAGGGCCGCGCCATAACGGTCGACGAAGCAAGCCGAAGCGGCACGCATATCGGCCATGGGGTTCGGCGAGCGCGGATCCACCGTGATGCCCACAACAATCGGTGCGGGGGCGGAGAGAAACTCCGAAGGGAGTTCAGCG
>JBCCTG010000055.1:0-8670 GCA_039198735.1 Pseudomonadota bacterium
GCAGGAAAGCGTCCGGCAGCTCTTTTTCATTGTTTGAGGTGATGATGATCACCGGGCGCTGGGCCGCTTTCACCGTCTCGCCAGTCTCATAGACGAAGAATTCCATACGATCGAGCTCCTGGAGGAGGTCGTTGGGGAACTCGATATCCGCCTTGTCGATTTCGTCGATCAGCAGGACAGGGCGCACATCCGAGGTGAAAGCCTCCCAGAGCTTACCCTTCTTGATGTAATTGGCGACATCGGTGGCTTTGGCCTCGCCGAGTTGGCTATCCCGCAAGCGGGCCACGGCGTCGTACTCATAGAGCCCTTGGGCCGCTTTGGTGGTGGATTTGACGTGCCACTCGATAAGGGGCGCATCGAGACTGGCTGCGACTTCATTGGCAAGCACGGTTTTCCCGGTGCCAGGTTCGCCTTTGATAAGGAGGGGCCGCTCAAGGGTGACGGCGGCGTTCACAGCGACTTTCAGATCATCGGTCGCGACATATGTGGAGGTGCTGGAGAAAGACCTGGGTTTTTGGTTACGTCGCCGCGACGACGTGAGCAAGCGAACTTGTGACATTCGCGTTACAAGCATTCATTTCAGCTGCCATTCGTTGTTTCTTTTGATAAAGCTGAACTTAGTAGACAATTTGTGTGGATTTTGCGGGGGTAATGATGAGTTTTCAAAGGCAAAATTTGAATTGCATCGTCTACGCAACAAGTCTTTTTCTTGTAATGTGTTCGGGCTGCAATAGCGAAAGTTCAACAACCGTGTCCGTGTCGGGTCGTGACGGATCGCCAGGTAGAACTGGTGTGACTACAGTTGATAGTCCGATGTGGACGGCTAACGTCTTCGAATCGGCGGCCTCTTACAAAGATGCCTGCGCAGTCCCCCGTTCGGGTCGCGACCTTGAGGGCAAGAGCTTTCCGGACCAGCCTGGGTCCACACTCATCGAGAAATTCTGGCTTCGTTCGTGGACGGAGGAGACTTATCTCTTCTACACCGAAGTTACGGATCGCGATCCCAATCTCTTTGGAGATCGCCTGGCGTACTTCTCGCAACTGCGCACCTTTGCCGTGACGCCTTCCGGTGAAGATAAGGATGAGTTTCATTTTAGCGAGCCTACGGACGCATACCTTGCGGCGTCCATCGCGGCGCCGACCGCTGGCTATGGCGTGAGTTTCGAGGTGGAGAGCAACACCGCGCCGCGCAGTTATACTGTGCGTTACGTCAACCCCGGCACACCGGCTGCGCAAGAGGTGGGCGGCGTTGCCAATTTCGTCCGTGGGGAAAGAATTATCTCCATCGACGGGGCTGATTTTGTCAACGGCAACGATACGGACACCCTCACTGATGGCCTGTTCCCGGAAAACCCAGGCGAGATGCACAGCTTCGTTCTTGAGGACGGCAACGGTGTTCGGCGAACCGTCTCTGTCACATCGGCAAATGTGACCCCTGATCCCGTCAACGCAGTGCGAACGATCAGCACAGGCACGGGAAAGGTCGGGTACATCTTTTTCAACACCTTCACGCCAGTCACGGCCGAAGATGAGCTGGTTGATGCTGTGACACAGTTGGCGACGGAGAACGTGACCGATCTCGTCCTCGATCTGCGCTACAATGGCGGCGGTTTGATCGCTATCGCTTCCCAGCTCGCTTATATGGTGGCTGGCAGCGGGCCGACGGCGGGCAACACATTTGAGCGTTTGCGGTTCAACGATGCCGCAGGGACCATCAATCCTGTCACGGGTCAGGCCAACCAACCCTTCCCCTTTTACGACACCGGTCTTGGTTTCTCCGTTCCCAATGGACAAGCTCTTCCGACCCTCAATTTGGGCCGGGTTTTTGTTCTGTCGACGGAGAACACCTGCTCGGCCAGTGAGACGGTGATCAATGGTTTGCGCGGTGTGGATGTGGAGGTGATCCTCATCGGTGACACCACCTGCGGCAAGCCTTTCGGCTTCTACCCCACGGACAATTGCGGTGAGACCTATTTCACGATCCAATTCCAGGGCGTCAATGACAAAGGCTTTGGTGACTATACGGATGGGTTCGTTCCGATGAACAGCGCCTTTCCGTTTGGTGTGAAGCTGCCTGGCTGTCAGGTGGCTGACGATCTTGACCGGCCGATCGGCATGGCGACGGACCCGCTGCTCGATGCGGCCCTCGACTACCGTGCCTTGGGAACATGCCCGCCGCCGACAACCCGTGCTGTTCAGCTTTCCCAGCCTGCTGGGGGTTTCAGTAAGGGCGAACCTCTGACGCAAAGGGGGAATATCTTCGACACCAACCGTGACCTGCGGATGCCAGGAGATTTTGAATGATCGCTCAGGCTCTGATCGGTGCTGCGTTGCTACTTTCCGTAAGCGGATGCCTCAGTGCGTCGTCCTCGACCCCTGCGGTGATCATCGACCAAGATGCTCTTTCTGAGGTCGCGGCAGCTGTTGGTGAGGCGATCGGCCGCCCGCGGTTCGATGTGGGGCTGCCCATGCCCACTGAGGTGCCGGAACTCGTCGTTCTGCCGCGCGGTTTGTCGCCTTTGGAAACCCGCAGTCCGGCAAGGCCGCGTGTCTTCGACATCACGCTGGATGATGGGGCTTGCGTCCTGAATGAGCGTGACGCCACCATGCGGGTGGTGGTCAGCGATAGGCTCTGTCGTCCCATCTGATCGCATGTTTCAAACCGCGATGATCACAAACCTTTGAGCCCGAAAAGCTCCACCATAGCGTCATCAACCCGGCGCAGACGCCCGGACGTTCTGTCGAGCAAAACCCATTGGGTGATCGCGGTCGCCGCCGCCCGTTTGGCGCCAGGCTTGCGAATATCCGTATGCCGCGCAAATCGCGCACCCGTTCGTGCGCCGAGCCAAGTGCGGATATCAACCTGATCGCCTTCGAACACTTGATCGGTGTAATCAATGATATGCTGGGATGCGGCCCAGATGTAGCGCTCATGGATCTCTTGCGGGGCCACGGCAAACCAATGGGCCACCGCCGCATCCTGCACCCACCGGACATAGACCGCATTGTTCACATGGCCGAGTTCATCAATATCGTCAGGCTCTGCACAACGGGTCGAAAGAACGGCTGTCTCAAAGCTTTGGGCACCGAGGAAGCATGGGTCGAGATCTGTCATGTCTTTCTCAACCACATGGGGAGGGGTGCGGTCCAGTTTCAGCGACCGCGGCAAGCGAAGCGCTCTTGCTCTTCGACGCTTCGCCCGCTTTACAGCCTTGATGGGCCTAAGTGTTGTTGCCTTGACGCCGATATGTTCGGGGCGTTGTTCTGCGGCACGGGTTCAAACCTAAGACAAGCAAGAACGCTTCTTGTGAAACCCTATGCGGCAGGGCTCATGTCGCACACTCGGAAAGGAGGCAAATCATGTCCGAGATTATTGCTGGCACGAACGAATACCCCACCAACGAGTTGATGGTGGCGCGTCGCGCGGCAGCATGTCCGGCGGGTTTGCCATCGAAATCAGGCATCTATGCGGCGAAAGCACAGGGTGCTGAGCTTTGGGATGTTGAAGGTCGGCGCTACATCGATTTCATCGCTGGCATTGGCGTTCTGAATATTGGCCACAACCATCCTAAAGTGATCGCGGCTGCCAAAGAGCAGATGGAGAAGGTGATCCACACCTGCTTCGGTGTTGCCCAGTATGAGCCCTATATAGCGTTGGCCGAGCGGCTCAATGCTCTTGTGAGCAAGTCGGGCGGCGGCGCGAGCTCTTACAAAACGATGTTCATGAATTCGGGATCCGAGGCGACCGAGCAAGTTGCAAAGTTCGTCCGCCGGATCACCGGTCGTCGTGGTCTCATCGCTTTTGAAGGCGCATTCCATGGCCGGTCGCTTCTTGCCACCGCTCTCACCGGTAAGGCGGTCCCCTATAAAGAGGGTTTCGGGCCGCTACCGGGGGATGTCTATCATGCTCCGTATCCCAACACTTATAAGGGTATGTCATCGGAAGGCGCGCTTAATTGCCTGCGCGCCATCTTGGATGTTTCCATCCGTCCCGAGGATGTGGCTGGAGTGATTATTGAGCCCGTGCAGGGTGAGGGCGGTTTTGTTCCCGCCCCTCCTGAATTCTTGCGCGGTTTGCGGGCGCTTTGCGATGAGTTCGGTATCCTGTTCGTTGCCGATGAGGTGCAGACAGGCTTTGCGCGTACAGGGCGGATGTTCGCGATCGAGCGTGCTGATGTCGAGCCTGATTTCCTGATCTGCGCGAAGTCCATTGCCGGCGGGTTCCCGCTGGCCGCCGTTGTGGGCAAGGCAGAGCTTTTCGATCAGATCGGCCCAGGCGGCATGGGGTCCACCTATGGCGGCAACCCCGTGGCCTGCGCAGCGGCGCTTGCGGTTCTCGATGTGATCGAGAGCGAAGGCTTGATCGAGCGGGCCGAAGAAATCGGCGCGAAGGTCGAAGGCGTCTGGCAGGATCTTGCCCAAGGCGTCGGCAAGGGCGTCTTCGGTGATGTGCGCCGTGTTGGCGCCATGGCGGCGGTGGAAATGGTCCATGATGGCGATCCCTCCAAACCCAATGGCGAAGCGGCTGCGGCCATCCAAAGCCGCGCGCGGGAGCTCGGGCTCATCACCCTCACGGCGGGCAAGAAGGGTCAGGTGATCCGCACCCATGTGCCGCTTGTCGCCTCCGATGGGATCATCGACGAAGGCCTCGCCATTTTTGCTCAAGCGACTAAAGATATCTTGGGCTAGGCAAAGCAAGAGGCTCTAGCGTTACGCGTGGTTTTCTATGTTCACTGTTGAACCGACACAGCTTCCCACCTCCGAGGGGCGCCTGTTCCCCGTCAGGCGTATCTTCTGTATCGGGAAGAACTATGCCGATCATGTGGTGGAGATGGGCGGTGATCCGAAAAAGACACCGCCGGTCTTCTTCACCAAACCCGCCGATGCTGCATCGACGGCGGCTAAGATTGATTTTCCTCTGGCAACGGACGATCTTCACTATGAAGGTGAGCTTGTGGTGGCGCTTAAAGGTGGCGGGACGCACCTTGCCGAGGCTGAGGTGGCAGACCTCATCTTCGGCTATGCCTGCGGCTGCGACCTCACCCGGCGGGACTTGCAAATGATCGCTAAGGAGAACCGCGCGCCCTGGGATCTTGCCAAAGCCCTCGACCAAGGCGCGATGATCGGCACCATCGCCGAGCGTCCAGGACAGGTGATGCGCGAGGGCGCGATCCAGCTCTCACTCAATGAGGTGGTCAAGCAGAACGCCAATCTGCGGGATATGGTCTGGTCGATTCCTGAGATCATCGCCAAGCTCTCCACTTATTTTGAACTCAAAGCGGGGGATCTCGTGTTCACCGGCACGCCGTCGGGGGTCTCAAGCCTTGCACGCGGTGACAGGGTTTGCGTGGCGATTGCGGATCTGCCGCCTTTGCGCTTTAGCCTTGCGTGAATGAGCAAAGCCGACACCTATCGCGGGGTCACCCAAGAGATCGCCGCTGTCCTTGAGGGTGAGGAGAACCTGGTCGCCAAGATGGCCACGGTCTCTTGCCTTTTGGCGCAAGCCTTCCCTAGTAACATCTGGACGGGCTTTTATATGGTTGATCCTCAGAAGCCGGACGAGCTGGTGGTGGGGCCTTATCAGGGCACCCTGGGATGCCTGCGCATCCCCCATGGTCGCGGCGTGTGCGGAGCGGCTTGGGCGGAGGGTAGCACCCAAATCGTGGCCGATGTTCATGGGTTCGAGGGGCATATTGCCTGCGACAGCCGTTCGGTGAGTGAGATCGTCGTACCCGTGCGCGATGCCAACGGCACTGTTGTCGCCGTCCTCGATATCGATAGCCCCAAGGCAGGCACCTTCGACACGGTGGATCAAGAGCATCTTGAGGCCATCGTCCAGAAGACGTTCGGCTAAGCACTATGCTGTCCTACCAGCATAGCTACCATGCGGGTGGACCGGCGGATGTGCATAAGCATATCGCGTTGGCTGAACTCTTGATGCTCCTGACCGGCAAGGATCGAGGCATATCTTATATCGAGACCCATGCGGGTCGCGGGCTCTATGATCTTGGCTCGGAGGAAACGGCCAAAACCGGTGAGGCCGCCGAAGGCATTGATTGCCTGGATCTTGATCCTGCAACGCCTTTTGGAGGTGCGCTCGCTGATGTGCGCTGCAAGCATGGGGCAAAGGCTTATCCAGGATCACCCATGGTGGCCGCCTCGCTTCTGCGTCCGCAGGACCGCCTTCTTCTGATGGAAAAGCACCCCCAGGAACTTGCAGCGCTGAAACAAGCTATGAAAGGGACGGGGGCGGAGGTTCATGGTCGGGACGGTTACGAAGGCGCGCTGGCGCTGACACCGCCCCTGCCCCGGCGGGGGCTTGTCCTGATCGATCCTTCCTATGAAAGGAAGGATGAGTACCTCGCTGCTGGTGATCTCGCAGTGACGCTTCACGCCCGCTGGCCCGAGGCGGCCCTTTTGATCTGGTACCCGATTTTGAAAGCCGGGCGGCATGAGGCTCTCATTGCCAGGGTCAGCCTTCTTCACACCATCCGTCACGAGGCAAGGTTTAACTTAAAAGGCGGGCAGGGCATGTTAGGTTCTGGGCTTCTGCTGGTCGGTGCGCCTTATGGGAGCGATGAGGCTCTGGCCCGAGTGATGAAACAAGGTGCGCCGGTGTTGCGCGGGGGACCTCCATGCTAAAACCCGTGTCGAACGTTTGATGAGAGCGGAGCGATAAGATGGCCTACGGAGCCGATAACCCCGCCTTCGATCCCTTTACCGTGACCATCGACTTGCCTGAAGCAACGGATGAGCCTGGTCTCTTGGTGGGTCCGACGACATGGTTCGCAGACCGCATCCGTCCGCGGGTTGAGTTTATCATCGTACCGCCGCTGCCCCATCCCGCAGCATCAGCAAGCCTTACGTTTTCGCCGGAGGTTCGCGCGCCATCGGTCAACCGCAAGCCGCTTTGGAAGCGTCATCGCTTGCCCCTGGCGCCGGTCACCCTTGATCCGCGCGTTCTTTGGCTCGACGCCCGACCGCGCAACCCCCTCAATTGGTCTCACGCGCTGAACCAGATCCTGCCCCTCGCCATCAAAGCGCGGTCGGAGCTTGAAGCGCGAGGCATTGATCGCCCGATGGGTCTGATCACCCAGCCAACGCTCTCGGCGACGTCGGAAAGCATCTTCCGCTATTTCGGTTTTGAGATTGCCAAGCACCATAACCCCATCGAAGCACCCAAAATCCTCTTTGAACAAACCAGCAAACGAGTTTGCCGCGAGCTTGGAACCATCTGGATGCAGATGGAACAGGAGAAAGTGGCCGCGTTTGCTCGCTCCGTCGGTGAGACACCGAAGAAAGTCTTCATCAACCGACGCGGTACACGGACGATTTCCAACAATGACGCGATCGAGGCGCTTCTCCATGCGCGCGGGTTTCAGACGGTTTTCCCAGAAGACCTGTCAGCAGAGGAACAGTTCGCGCTGTTCCGCAACGCCGAGGAGGTGGTGGCGATCCACGGCGCGGGCCTTGCGCCGCTGATCTTCCGGGAGAACGATGCGCCGAAGCTACGGCTTATTGAGATTTTTACACCTGGGCATGTGGTCTTTTTCTACAACACCATCGTCCGTGAGAAAAATGTCGATCACATCGGCGTTCGCGGCATACCGGAACGGGAGATGCTGCCCGATGCCTTTGACAGAGCTATGGACCACCAGCGTTTTGCGAAGCGGTTCTCCTTGAAAGCGTTCGCGGTGGACCCCGCTGCGCTGGAAGCCGCGCTGGATCCTGAAATTTTGAAGGTGTTCGGACGATGAAGCGGTTGCTTGTCTGTCTCGTCTTTGGTCTTGCAGCTTGCGCAGAGCCAAAGCAGATCGGGCTTCCTACTTGCGACAGTGTTGAGAGCAGCGAGGCTGGTGAGGTCTTCCGTGCACGGGAAAACTTGAACGCAGCTCTGGCAGTTCACGACAGTGATACGCTGCGTCTTTTGATGGCTCAAGATATTGTCCGGGTCACCGGTGCGGACAGCATTATCCTTTCAGGGCACGATCAAGTGATCGCGCTGTCCCGCTCAAGGACAGAAGACGATGCTGATCGACCGATCTATCGCTTTGAAAGCAAATGCATTCGCGTCTCGGCTATTGAGCCAATCGCTCTTGAGCAGGGCGCTTGGCGGGCAACAGCAGGCGACATCGCCTTCGTTGCCGGAAGCTATGCTGCCAAATGGCGCCGCGATGAAGAGGGCTGGAAACTTGAAGCTGACATTCTGTCAACGGAAGGTTGTGGCGGCATGCTTTGTCCGTAAACCTACAAAAGACTGCATTTGATCTGTAAGCGGTTTTCTATCGGCTACGCCTCAAACTCTTCGGTCTCAGGTGTCGGGATTTCAAGCCTTATCCAAATGGGCATGTGATCGCTGACATCGTGCTCGAACTTTTTATAAAGAGCTGACTTTTTGGCTTTGCTGAGATCAGCAAAAGACTGCCCTTCCGCGGCTTGAGCGAAAAGCTCGACAAAATCGAACATGCCGTAATTGAACTTTCCCGCTTCCGCACCGGCACGGTCACGCCCTCCCGGCGCAGGCAAACGTTTGTCGTGGCTGAAGAGAGCGATTTGATCATAGGTCTGATCTTTTCGCGCATTGGTTCGGAAAACCTCACCGTTTCCATCAACGGGATGGGGGTCGATGAAAGGAAAATAAGCGCGCGCGGCTTTTTTGCTTTTGAGGAC
>JBCCTG010000056.1:0-8656 GCA_039198735.1 Pseudomonadota bacterium
CGAGGAAATGCGCCGGTGCGGGTCGTTGATCCTGCGTGAGGCGGACAGCCATCAAATCCCCGCAGGTGGTGCCCTGGCTGTGGACCGCGATGGCTTTTCCGAAGCTGTGACAGCGGCGATTGAGGCCCATCCGCGCATCACTATTGTCCGTGAAGAGATCACTAGCCTGCCGCCCGCAGATTGGGGCCCGACGATCATCGCCACCGGCCCACTGACGGCGGAAAGCCTTGGCCGGGAGATCCTAGCGGCCACAGGGGAAGAGCATCTCGCCTTCTTCGATGCTATCGCGCCGATCGTCTACAAAGACTCGATCGACTTTTCAAAAGCCTGGTACCAATCCCGCTACGACAAGCCCGGCCCCGGCGGCACGGGCAAGGATTATATCAACCTTCCCCTCAATGAAGATCAGTACAACGCCCTTCTCGATGCAATTATTGAAGGCGAGAAGACCGATTTCAAGGAATGGGAGAAAACCACCCAATATTTCGATGGTTGCTTGCCTATCGAGGAGATGGCCCGCCGTGGCCGTGAAACTTTACGCTTCGGCCCGATGAAGCCCGTGGGTCTGACAAACCCCCATGCGCCCGACAAGAAACCCCATGCCATCGTGCAACTCAGGCAAGACAATGCTCTGGGTACGCTCTACAATATGGTGGGTTTCCAGACGAAGCTCAAATACGGTGCGCAAGGGGACGTCCTCAAAATGATCCCAGGGCTTGAGAATGCCCGCTTTGCCCGCCTTGGCGGCATTCACCGCAACACCTTCATCAATTCGCCGAAGCTTCTCGATGAGGAGATGCGCCTCAAAGCTCTCCCGCACCTGCGTTTCGCTGGCCAAATCACCGGGGTGGAGGGCTATCTTGAAAGCGCCGCCATCGGTCTTCTCACGGGGCGTCTCGCCGCCGCCGAAGCGCTTGGTCAGCAGGGCCACCTGCCACCGCGCACCACGGCGCTCGGTGCCCTGCATCATCACATTACGGAAGGTCATCTGGACGGCGGCAAGGGCAGCTTCCAACCCATGAACGTCAATTTCGGCCTCTTCCCCGAGATCGACACCCCCACCCGTGATGCCGAAGGCAACAGGATCAAAGGCAAGGAGAAAGGCCGCGCCCGGAAAAAAGCCATGAGCGCCCGTGCCCTGAGCGATCTTGGCGTTTGGCTCTCAGGTGAGCGCGTAGCAGCATAGAGCGTCTTGCAGCGAAAGTGGATCACCAGTTTCACGTCTGCAAGACGCCAGAACAAAGACTGAGAGTCGTTTGAAACGCTAAAACTGAATTCCATCAGCTTCAAGCGACTCGAGCTCAATTGAGTCGCGCCATGGAACAAAGCAAAAACATCTAGACGTTCGTTTTTTGTTCTGATAAGGTGATGTCATGCAAACGTCCTTGACCTTCGCCATCGACAATCGCCTGCCGGAGATCCTTGACCGGGTTCGGCAGCTTTTCCCTGGATCGACCCGGCCCGCACCGGCCACCAACCCGCTGGACCAGCTTCTTTATGCTGTTCTGGCGCAAGGTCTGTCCTCGGCTGCGGCCACGGCCTCGTTCCGGCGGCTGCGCATGGTGTTTCCTCGGCTGAGCGATCTTCGCGATGCGCAAGCTTCTGAGATTGCTGAGTTGCTCGTTGGCTTGCCCGCCGGGCCCTTGAAGGCCCTTGCACTGATCGAGATTGTGAAGCGTGTGGAGGAGGCTTTCGGTGCCTTGTCCCTCGACGCTTTGGCACGCATTGACAGTGAAATGGCGCGGCGGTTTTTAACGCGTTTGCCGCGGGTGACTGAAGAGATCGCAGCGTCCGTTCTTGCCTTCACGGGGTTTGAGCGGCCGGTCCTCAGCGTGGATAGCGATACGGCACGTCCTTTGCGCCGGTTGGGACTGGCTGAGCCTGGTGCGCCGCTTTCGGCCCTGCCGCGACAATTGATTGAGCGATCGCCGGCGGATTGGGGTCATGATCGCTTTGCTGATTTGAGCCGGGGCCTGCGCCGGGTTTCCGACCGCTGGTGCCATCAAGGTAGGCCCGATTGTGGCTCCTGCCCATTGGCAAGCCTTTGTCCTAGTGCGGAGAAGCCTGCTAAAAAAGCGCAAATTCTGAGCTTTGCGTCGGCACTTCAAAAGCGCCGCGAGGATGCAGCCTAAACCCGGCCGCGTAAGACACCGAAGAACAATGCGGTGCGTTGGCGAAGCGGCATGCTGATATGATGCAGTGAGCCTTCCTGTCCGGCTGTGATCAGCCGAAGCGGTAGCGCCGGAAGTGGCAGCTTGCCTGACTGATCTTGCCGATAGGCCGTGATGGCTTTTGCCAATTCTTTTTCCAAAGAGGGGTTCGCTGCCAAGGCGCGGGAGAACCGTTTGGCAAGCGCCTCGGGGCCTTCCGCACTCGGAACAGCCTTGGGGTCAGGCGCAGTGCGGGCAAGAGCATGAAGAAGAAGACCATCACCGCCCGAGGGGCTTTCGGCCCAGCCTCCCAACGCATCCGCCAAATTCCCATAAACGGGGCGTCGCTGGTGTCTCGCAGCATCACAATCGTGGTCATCACCAAACACCATAAAGGGTTCAAGACCATCGATCATCCCTTCAAGGTGGGGGCGAAGTTCTGCCTGCTGACGAAGGGTGAGCGCTAACGCTTCCGACACGGGATGCTGCCGCGGCACTCCTGCAAAAACTTCTTCTAACACCTCGCGCCACCATTGAAGACGGATAGCGCCAAGGCTTGGGTTGCTGACCCGTGCGGGCGCGCCGATCACCTCGGCGGCAAAGGCCAAAAGCGCAAGCCAGCCGGCGCGCTTATCGTTCGGCACATATGGTAGCACCAAAACCCAGTCAGGCTCAAACTGCTGGACCCAATTCAAAAGATAAGCGGCGCGTTCAGGATCAAGCGGTGAAAAACGATCCGCACGCACCGGGAAAGCCTTTACGCCTTCTGACCGTCAAGGGACTTGTTCTCTGACCAATCGCGCTTCACGCCGGTCATCAGGAGGAAGGGCGATGCGATGTAGACGGTGGAATAGGTCCCAACAATCACACCCCAGATCAGCGCGAAGCTGAAACCGCGCAACACCGATCCGCCGAACACGAACAAAGCCACCACGGCAAGAAGTGTGGTGAGCGAGGTCATGATCGTCCGGCTCAAGGTCTGGTTCACCGACAGGTTGATCACGTCTTTCAAAGGCATCTGTTTGAACTTACGCAGGTTCTCACGCACCCGGTCATAGATCACGACCGTGTCGTTCATCGAGTAACCAATGATGGTCAGAAGTGCCGCGATGATCGCCAGGGTAAACTCAAGTTGGGTCACCGTGAACACACCGATGGTGAGAATAACGTCGTGGGTGAGCGCCAGGATCGCGCCGATCGAGAACTGCCACTCGAACCGAAACCAGATGTAGGCGAGCATCAACGCAATGGCGACCACAAGCGCGATGATCCCGCGCTCCACAAGCTCCCCCGAAACCGTGGGGCCGACCACATCAACCCGCTGGATACTGATGTTTTCACCGAGGGCTGCGCGCAGCGCCTCTTGCACCTGGCTCGCCACTTCGTTCTGGCGCCGGTCACCATCATCACTGTCCGTTACCGCTTCGATAAAAGCAACAATGCCCTCATCACCCCCAGGGTTGGTGATGTTCTGCACACGCACATCGCCCAAACCCAATCCGCCGACAGCGTCGCGCGCATCGGTCAAACTCTGCTCTGTAAACGGCTCACCTGTCCCAGGGCCGACTTCCACCGTGACACCGCCGCGAAAATCGATGCCGAAATTAAGACCGATGGTGAAGAAAGCGACGATCGAGCCGATCAGCAAAAGGCTTGAGGCCACTGCCGCAATGCTGCGGAACCGGACAAAATCGATCTTGGTCTCGTTCGGGATAAGCTGAAGCGCCATGGTGAGGCCTCAAATGTTAAGCGTTTTGGGACGAGTACGGAGGACATAACCGCCGGCGAAGACCCGCGTGATCACGAAAGCTGTGAAGACCGAGGTAATAACCCCAATACCAAGGGTCACGGCAAAGCCGCGCACCGGGCCCGATCCCAGTTGGAACATGATCAGTGCCGCAATCAATGTCGTGATGTTCGCATCGACAATGGCTGACCAAGCGTTCCGGTATCCCGCTTCAACCGCGGCCACGCTGGCTTTTCCCGATGCCACCTCTTCCCTGATCCGCTCAAAGATCAGGACATTGGCATCCACCGCCATGCCAATGGTCAAAACGATCCCTGCAATACCAGGAAGCGTGAGGGTCGCGCCAAGCAGCGACAAGGCCCCGGCAATCAGCAGAACATTGGCCATCAAGGCAATATCAGCATAAAGACCAAAGCGGCCATAAGTGATCGCGATGTAAACCACCACCGCCGCAAAACCGATCAACAGCGCAATCGTCCCCGCACGAACGGAGTCGGCACCAAGGTCTGCACCCACCGTGCGTTGCTCGATGATCTCCAAAGGCGCAGGCAAGGCCCCCGACTTGATCAGGATCGCAAGCTCCGTCGCTTCGGTGGGTGAGAAACTGCCGGTGATCCGACCACTACCGCCGAGGATCGGTGTCTGAATGACCGGTGCGGAAATGATCTGTTCGTCGAGCACGATGGCAAACCGGCGACCGATATTCTCCCGCGTGACATCGGCGAATCGGCGTTGCCCACGGCTATCGAAAGAGAAGTTCACCTGAAACCCGCCGCCATCGGCATTGGGCGTCGCCGAGGCATCGGTGACCATATCGCCAGTAACGTCCGGGGTCTGCGCAATGGCCAGCGGCGTGGACGTGTCGGTGGTGGTGTAGACCAAACGGCGCGGCGGAATGCGGCCTGTCGCGATATCGGTGGGTGAGACAGTGTCGTCGACCATATGAAACGTCAGTTGCCCCGTCCGTCCAATGACGGATTTCAGACGCTCGGAATCACTGTCTCCTGGCACTTGCAGAACCAGGCGGTTGTCACCCTGGCGCTGGATCGACGGCTCAGTGGTTCCAAGATTATCGATCCGCCGACGCACGGCCGTGATGGATTGGCTGACAGCGTCGGATGCGTAAAGATCTCGGGCTTCCGGCGTCAGGGTGATAGCGATCCGCCGCTCATCCTCATCCGCCGTCACCGCAAGATCCCGGCCTGGAGCGCCGGTCAAGGGGCGCGCCATACGCCGTACGCGGCTTGAGGCTTCTTCAAAATCCTCGCTCGGCGGCACACGCAGCGTGATGGCATCATCAACGCGCTCGAGATCCGCAAGGCGCAGACGCGGCGCGCGCCGGAACTCGCGGCGAACCTCCGCCCGCAGATTGTCGATCCGGGTATCGATCACCGAATCCGTGCCCACCTCCAAAAGAAGATAGGACCCCCCCTGAAGATCAAGGCCGAGGGTCAAGCCTGTCTCGGGGAAACCGGGGAGCTGGCGATCGCCAGCGAAGAAATTCGGCAGGGTGACGTAAGCGGCGAGTACCATCAAAACCGCAAGGCCGATGGTCTGCCAACGAGAAAAACGCAGCAAAGTCCTACGACTCCGATTTTTTATCGGCAGGCTCGGTCTTCGCGCGCACATCCGACAGGCTTGATTTGATCGCCGTCACCTGGACACCCTCGGCGATTTCCACGGTGATCTCAGGGTCATCGGAGGCCTTGATCACTTTACCCACAAGACCGCCGGCGGTGACGACTGTGTCGCCGCGCTTCACATTGCTGACCATGGTTTCGTGCTTCTTCCGGGCCTGTTGCTGGGGCCGCAGAAGCAGGAAGTAGAAAACCACCATGATGAGGATGAACGGAATGAACTGCACGATGGGGTTTGGTGCGGGCACGCCAGCGGGCGCAGCGGCGGCGGTCGAGATCAGGATCGCAAAAGGCATCATAAGGTGTTTTCGGCTTTCGTCTTGTCGCGGGGCCTTGGAACTTTGGGCCTATAAGCCTGACTGGCCATGGACCGCAAGCATGCGCGGAAGGCCCGCACCATCGCGGTGGAGCGAGACGTGGTGGTGCGGAAGGGCGGCGCTGTAGAGTTCGGAGGCCGCCTCGCCTTGGTCGCTGCCGATTTCGATGAAAGCTGCGCCGCTGTTTTTGAGCTTTGCTGCGATGACTTGGGCGACCTCGTGATGGGCTTGAAGGCCGTCCCTGCCGCTGAAAAGTGCGCTATGAGGTTCAAAGCCTTGGACGCTTTGGGGCAGATCGGTGCCTTCGGGGATGTAGGGAGGGTTGGCGAGAATCACATCGAACGGGCCATGGGTCAGCTCGGTCGCTACCTGCCGAAACGTAGTTCGGAGCCACTGCGCCCTGCCTTCAACCCCCAGGTGTTGAGCATTGGCTTGCGCGATGCCCAGCGCTGCGTCGCTGATGTCGATCCCTAGACCTGCGGCTTGGGGCAAAGCGTTGAGTGCCGCGATGAGGAGGCAACCTGACCCCGTGCCGAGATCGAGGAATGCCGAAGGCTTCGCTGCAATGGCGGCTTCGACCAGCATCTCACTCTCGGGCCGGGGGATGAGCACGTCCGGGTTCACTTTGAAGGGAAGCCCGAAGAATTCTTGCTCGCCGGTGATGTAAGCCACTGGCTCCCCCGCCGCGCGACGGTCCACCAAAGCGGCATAATCCGCCGCGAGGTCGCCGATGGCGTCCCTTTCCCGCGCGATGAGTTGCGCGCGATCGAGGCCGGCTGCGCACCCCAGCAAGACCCGCGCGTCGAGAGCCGCTGTGGGGCTCCCTGAAAGGGCTGCTCGCGCTGCGGCTAGCGCTTCAGCGAACCGCATCTGCGGGGTGATCACGCCTCGTCTTGCATGGCGGAGAGTTGCTCCGCCTGCGCCTCCAAGACGAGGGCATCGACCAACTCATCAAGGGCCTCACCAGCGATGATTTTGTCGAGCTTATGAAGGGTCAGACCGATGCGGTGGTCCGTCACTCGGCTTTGTGGGAAATTGTAGGTGCGGATGCGTTCGGAGCGATCGCCCGAGCCCACCTGGCTGCGCCGATCGGCAGAACGTTCGGCATCAATCCGTGCACGCTCGGCATCATAAAGCCGGGCACGGAGGACCTTCATCGCCTTTTCGCGGTTTTTGTGCTGGGACTTCTCATCCTGCTGGCTGACCACCACCCCTGTCGGTAGGTGGGTGATGCGCACCGCTGAATCCGTCGTGTTTACCGACTGCCCGCCTGGGCCCGACGCGCGAAAGACATCGATGCGCAAATCGCCCTCTTTGATCTCGATGTCGACATCCTCCGGCTCCGGAAGAACAGCGACGGTGGCGGCCGAGGTGTGGATACGGCCTTGGGTCTCGGTTTCAGGAACCCTTTGCACTCGGTGCACACCGCTTTCGAATTTGAGACGCCCAAAAACTCCGTCGCCTGTCACCGAGGCCTGGATCTCTTTATATCCGCCCACGCCGCTTTCCGAGGCATCGAGCACCTCGACCTTCCAGCCCTTATCGCCCGCATAGCGTTGATACATGCGGAAAAGGTCGCCGGCAAAAAGCGCTGCCTCGTCACCGCCCGTCCCTGCACGGACTTCCAAGATCACCGGCGCATTATCAGCTTTGTCTTTGGGAAGCAGCATGATCTGGAGCTGCTCTTCAAGCACCGGGATCTCTTTTTTCAGGGTGCTGAGCTCCTCCTTGGCCATCTCGGCCATTTCAGCGTCATCACCTTTGACCAGCGCATGGGCTTCCTCAAGATCCCCCCGCGCCGCCGTCAGCTCCCGTGCGGCTTCTGCGATGGGTTTCAGCTCAGCATGCTCTTTGGACAGCCTAATGATCGCATCGGCTTCGGAGGCCGTCTGCATCTCCGTCTCCACCGCCTCAAAGCGCGAGACGACAGCATCGAGTTTTTCTTGGGGGATCACTGTTTATCAGTTTTCTGATGATAGTTGCGGCCTTCATTCCAGGCCTCGGCAAGTTCTTGGAAATTCGTGTAGATCTTCGATTGCACAGAATCTTGAACAGATTTTATGAAGGGTAAGGACTTCTTCCAGTCTTCCAAGAGTGTGCCTCGCCACCATTTACGATAAATCTGCTCATCAAAAATATCTTCCTTCATCCCAATCGCAACCAATTCATAGTCATTGAGAATGTTTCGGATCGTGGTTCGCTCTGGTCTATCTTTTTGATCAGCCTCGGCCCAGTAGGCAATGGATCGATCCTTATCATCACGAAGCAGAATGAACGTTTGGCGAGCCGCGAGATAATCCGAATCCCATTTTCTCTTTTCGATGAAGTCAATTGTCGCGCGCCGTCTTGCAATGACGCGTTGCTGCATAATCGTTTTTTTAGCAATCCGCCAAGCAATGACGGCCGTAACACCTGCAGCTAGCAAAGGGCCGAGTGGCCTGGTTCCGAGATCAAGCCAAACCGGAACATCGCAAGCCACAGCACCAGGTCCTACACAACAAAGAAAAAGGGCGGCTTAGCCGCCCCATCCTTCACGAAAGGTCATACAATACCTCTTTCCACACGATAATGAGGTAGCGCGAAACGTCAAATTTTTCAAGGAGGCTGATCACTCTGCCGCTACCAAAGCCGCTTCAACCTCCGCGGCTTTGTCCTCGCAGAGCTTCACGAGCTTATCGATCATGTCGTCGTTTTTGAGTTTCTCGGCTGGGACACCGCCCAGATAGAGCATGCCTGCTTCAGAGCCCCCGCCGGTGAAACCGATGTCGGTTTCCCGCGCCTCGCCGGGGCCGTTGACGACGCATC
>JBCCTG010000057.1:0-8616 GCA_039198735.1 Pseudomonadota bacterium
GCGGGGCATCCGGAATACGGGCACGCCCAAGGTATTGAAACGACCACGGGGCCGCTTGGCCAAGGCATTGGCAACGCGGTGGGTTTTGCGCTGGCCGAGGCGCATCTGCGGGCCCGGTTCAGCGAAGACCTGGTGGATCACACAACCTACGCCATTGCTGGCGATGGTTGCCTGATGGAGGGGATCAGCCAGGAGGTGATCTCGTTCGCTGGGCATATGAAGCTTGGTAAGCTGATCGTTCTTTGGGATGATAACGGCATCACCATCGATGGGGCCGTCTCCAACGCGGACTCCACAGACCAGCTTGCGCGGTTCGAAGCTTCGGGCTGGCGCACCCTCTCGGTGGATGGCCACGATATGGACGCCATCGACAAGGTGCTGACCGATGCACAAGGCTCGGACAAGCCTGTCCTCATCGCTTGCAAGACCATTATCGGGCGCGGGGCAGGGGCCAAGGCCGGCTCAGCCTCCGCCCACGGCTCGCCGCTGGGTCCCGATGCCATGGCCGAGGCCAAAAAGGCGATTGGCTGGACGGTGGCGCCTTTTGAGGTGCCCGACGATATTCGGGAAGCTTGGCTCGCTGCAGGAAAACGCGGGGGCGAAGCCCGCGCTGCCTGGGAAGCGAAGCTGTCTGCATCGCCTGAAAAATCAGATTTCGATGCGGCCGAGCGCGGCGATGTGAGCCATGCCATGACGGCGCTGATCGACCATGCAGCCGCCGCTGCGAAGGATCCAAAACCCGTGGCGACGCGCAAGGCCTCCGAAGCGGTGCTCGCAACCATCAACCGGGCCACACCCCTGACCCTCGGCGGATCGGCTGACCTGACAGGATCGAACAACACCAAGACCAAGGACCTCGATGTTCTGTCGGCTGAGAATTACGCTGGTCGCTACATCCATTACGGCATTCGCGAACACGGCATGGGCGCGATCATGAACGGTCTTGCCCTGCATGGCGGTGTGGTGCCTTACGGCGGCACTTTCTTGGTGTTTGCTGACTATATGCGCCCCGCCATGCGCCTGGCTGCACTGATGAAGCAGCGAGTGATCTATGTTTTGACCCACGACTCCATTGGTCTGGGTGAGGACGGTCCGACCCACCAGCCGGTGGAGCATCTGGCGAGCCTGCGCGCGATCCCTGGCATGACCGTCTTCCGCCCTTGCGACATGGTGGAGACAGCGGAGTGTTATGCTGCTGCCCTCACCCTCGATGGCCCCTCGGTGTTCGCCCTGACCCGGCAAACCTTGGCCCCGGCCCGGCACGACACACCGGGGCTTCTGTCGGCCAAGGGCGGTTATATCCTCCGCGATGCGGCCGATTATCAGGCCACGATCATCGCCACTGGCTCCGAGGTGGAAATCGCCATGGAAGCCGCCGATACCCTCAAATCCGAAGGCACGCCCGTGCGTGTCGTTTCCATGCCCTCAAGCGATCTCTTCATTCAGCAGGAGGCGGATTACATCTTGGATGTCCTTGGCACCAAGCCGCGCCTCGGTATTGAGGCGGGCATTGCCATGGGTTGGGAGTCGCTCCTCGCCTTGGGCGGGGTTGCGAACCTCTTCCTCGGCATGACCAGTTTCGGCGCGTCGGCGCCCTATAAAGAGCTTTACGAACATTTCGGCATCACCGCGGGCCACGCCGTCTCCAAGGTCCGCTCACTCATCGAAGGGAATCAGTAACCATGACAGTTCGCGTCGCCATCAACGGTTTTGGCCGTATCGGCCGTTTGGCCTTCCGCTCCATGATCGAAACCAACCGTTCCGACATCGAAGTCGTTGCGATCAACGATCTTGGGCCCGTGGCTACCAATGCGCATCTGTTGAAATACGACACGCTGCACGGCCGTTTCCCTGCTGATGTTCAGGCAACAGATGATGCGATCATCGTCAATGGCAAGACCATCACCGTCACGGCCGAGCGTGATCCAGCACAGCTTCCTTGGGGCGCGAACAATGTCGATATCGTGTTTGAGTGCACAGGCATTTTCACGAAGCCTGAGCTTGCAAAAAAGCACCTCGATGCTGGCGCTAAGCGCGTGCTCGTCTCGGCGCCGTCCACCGCGGATGTTCCGACGATCGTTTACGGCGTCAACCACGACATTCTGACGGCTGACGATCTTATCGTCTCCAACGGTTCGTGCACGACCAACTGTCTTGCCCCCGTGGCCAAGATTCTCATGGAAACTTGCGGGATCGAGCGTGGTTACATGACCACGATCCACAGCTACACAGGCGACCAGCCGACCCTCGATACGCTGCACAAAGACCTTTATCGCGCCCGTGCTGCCGCTCAGAACATGATCCCCACATCCACCGGCGCGGCCAAGGCCCTCGGCCTCGTTATCCCGGAGCTGAAAGGCAAGCTCGACGGCTCATCCGTGCGGGTGCCCACACCCAACGTGTCGGTGGTTGACCTGACCCTCGTGCCTTCGAAAACCACCAGCGTCGAGACGATCAACGCGGCGATGAAGGCAGCATCGGAAGGCCCCCTCAAGGGTGTTCTCGGCTACACCGAAGAGCCGCTGGTCTCGGGCGATTTCATGCATGATCCGCACAGCTCTAGCTTCGCTGCGGCCCAAACCCAGATCGTCGATGGCGGTCTCGTGCGGATTTTGACCTGGTACGACAATGAATGGGGCTTCTCGACACGCATGTCGGACACGGCCCTTCAAATCGCGAAATTCCTTTGAGCGGTAAGGGATGACGGCAGACACCATGACCAGCTACCAAAGTCTTGACGACCTCGGCGATCTTCAGAGCAAGCGGGCCCTGGTGCGGGTCGATTTCAACGTGCCGATGCAGGAAGGCCAGGTCTCGGACGCGACCCGGTTGTCGCGCGCCATTCCCACCATCCGTGCTCTGATGGACAAGGGTGCGAAGGTGATCCTGCTTTCGCACTTTGGCCGCCCCAAAGGTGCGCCGAACCCTGAGATGTCGCTCAAGCCTATTGCCGAGGCTTTCGCCCAAGAGCTTGGCCAGCCTGTTGCCTTCTCACCATCCGTGATCGGACGTGAAGCATCCTCCGCCATTGATGCTTTGAGCCCCGGTGAGGTTCTTCTTCTGGAGAACACCCGTTTCCATGCTGAGGAAGAGGCGAACGAGCCTGGTTTTGCTGGTGAGATCGCGGCTCTTGGCGATGTCTATGTGAACGATGCGTTTTCCGTGGCGCACCGGGCCCATGCTTCCACCGAAGGGGTGGCGAAACTGCTCCCCTCGGCGGCGGGTTTGGCGCTTGGCCGGGAGCTTGATTACCTGACCGCGGCGCTGGCCAATCCTGAACGCCCCATGATGGCGGTTGTCGGCGGTGCAAAAGTCTCGACCAAGATCGATGTGCTCACCAACCTTGTGACGAAAGCTGATAAGTTGGTGGTCGGCGGCGGCATGGCCAACACGTTTCTTCTGGCCATGGGTATGGAGATCGGCAAGTCCCTGGCCGAGCCTGACCTTGTCGAAACCGCCCGCGAGATCATGAGCAAGGCGAGCGCATCGGGTTGCGAGATTCTTCTGCCCAAAGACGTTGTGGTTGCCGAAGAGTTCAAAGCCGGCGCGCAAAGCCGCGTCCGCCCTGCCGATGAGGTGCAAGCCAAAGAGATGGTGCTTGATCTGGGGCCTGACAGTGTCGACAGCTATGCCGCTGCCCTTGAGGGGTGCAAAACCATCGTCTGGAACGGCCCCCTCGGTGCCTTTGAGACCGAGCCCTTCCATGTGGGCACGGCAGAACTCGCCAAATTCGCAGGCAAGCGCAGCCAGGCGGGGCAACTCACATCCGTGGCCGGCGGCGGCGACACGGTGGCCGCCCTTGCCATGGCTGGTGTGACCGATGCGTTCACCTATGTCTCAACCGCGGGTGGCGCGTTTCTTGAATGGATGGAAGGCAAGACCTTACCGGGCGTCGCTGCCCTTCAAAAAGCATAGTCGTTCGCGGGGACGACCATTGAGGACCAGGAGCGGGAGCTAACATTATGGACGCCAATCATCTTGAAGACCTGAATAAAATTGCTGTCGCCATGGTGGCGCCGGGCAAGGGTATTCTGGCTGCTGATGAATCCACGGGCACGATCAAAAAGCGTTTTGATTCGATCGGTGTCGAGAGCACCGAAGATACGCGCCGCGATTATCGTGAGCTTTTGTTCCGCACCGAAGAGGCGATGCAAGAGCGCATCTCCGGCGTTATTCTTTTTGATGAAACCCTTCGTCAAAAGGCCGCCGACGGAACACCTCTGGTCAAGCTGATCACCGATGCGGGATCGATCCCCGGCATCAAAGTCGATAAAGGCGCAAAAGATCTCGCCGGTTATCCTGATGAGAAAGTCACCGAAGGCCTCGATGGCTTGCGTGAACGTTTGGAAGAGTATCACCAACTCGGCGCACGTTTTGCGAAATGGCGGGCGGTGATCGATATCGGTCGCGGCGGCGACAAGGCGATGCCCTCCTACGGCTGCCTCAAAGCCAATGCCCACGCATTGGCCCGCTATGCGGCTCTATGTCAGGAGCAACGTATCGTGCCCATCGTCGAGCCAGAGGTCCTGATGGACGGCGATCACGATATCGATCGCTGTTACGATGTGACCCGCTGGGGCCTCACTTATCTTTATGAAGAGCTTTACGCGGCTGGGGTGGCGCTTGAGGGCACCATTCTCAAACCCAACATGATCATCGCGGGCAAGAAAGCCGACCAACAAGCAAGTTCTGAAGAGATCGCCGAGAAGACGCTCAAATGCTTCCGCGAGGCGGTCCCAGCGGCCGTGCCGGGCATCGTCTTTCTTTCGGGCGGTCAGTCGGAGGTGGAAGCCACCAAGAACCTCCACGTGATCAACCAAGCTCCTGCATCCCAGCGGCCTTGGTCCATCAGCTTCTCTTACGGCCGTGCCCTTCAGGCTTCCGCTTTGAGCGCTTGGGGCGGTCAGACGGACAATGTGGAAGCTGCCCAAGCGGCCTTCGCGCACCGTTCGAAGATGAACGGCCTGGCGCAGGAAGGGCAGTGGGCCCAGTCGATGGAGCAAGCGGGCTGAGTTACATCGCGCGCAGTATGGGGAAGCATGAGCGCCTGATCGTTCGGGCCTCGTTTCCCTGGATTCAGCGCGCGTTCTCCTGGGTTATTCTCCTCGGCATGGGGGCCGCCCCCATCATTGCACTTTTCTTCGCCAATTGGGCGGGGGTGGCCAATGCGAGCCTAGCCACCTTGGCCATTCTCTCATCCCTTGCGGCGGCGCTGATCTTCTTTGTCATGCGGCTTTATATGCAGACGACGGAATTTGGCCTCACCGACCATCGCGTGGTCTTCAAAAAAGGCGTGATCAGCCGCCATACCAATGAAATTCCTCTGGAGTCAGTGGAGACGGTTCACCTCACCCAGACCATCATTGGCCGCCTTCTCGGCTTTGGCTGTCTGGATGTTGCAGGCTCGGGGGGCACCCAATTGATCTCGCCGCCCATGCAAAATCCCTTGCGCTTTCGCACCGCTGTCGATGAGGCGCGCACCGATCTTATGATTTATGAGCATGGCGAAAGACCAAGGCCGCAGGATCGAAGCCATCGGTCAGAAGAATAATGATCATCGGGGCTGGGGCGTAGACGACGACGCCATCCCGGCACATTTTCAAGCTGGAGGCTCATCATGACCCATGCGACCGATGCCATCTTCCCGCCGCCAGCACCGCTAAGGCCCTTCAAAGCTCTCATGGCCTTCCGTCGCCTGGTCCAGAACAAAGAAGACACAAGCCATGTCTTCGATTTTCTCGATCACACCTGCGGCGCCAGCCTTCGTCCGGCCTTTCACCGCTTTATGGACGGCCCCAATGGCGCGCTTCTCACCCGGCAAGACCCGCAAGCCCTCTTGCGTGCCTTTGATGACCGGGCCCGTTTGCGCAGCCTGCCGGTGGGAACCGTCGGTCGGACCTATGCCGATTTTATGGATCGCGAGGGCCTCTCGACCAATGGTGTCACCGAAGCCAGCCAAACGGCCCGTTCTTCGGCGTGCGCTTCGAAGGCCGCTTATCCTGACTATGCTGCCTTTGTGGGGTTCCTGAACCTGACCCATGACATGTTCCACGTGCTGACGGGCTACAACCGGGACAGTTTGGGGGAGGCGGCGCTTCTCCAGTACACCTCGCGCATTGACGGCTCGCGTGGGGCGCGGCTGCTTGGTCATATGGCGGCTTTGCAGATCAAACGCGAGGCGCCGGGGTTGCCTGTCTTCAAGGTGATGGCCAATGGCCGGGCCATGGCGGATCGCTCGTCTGACCTCATCCAAGCGGATTTCATCGGCATGCTCGACCGTCCGCTGCGCCAGGTTCGCGAAGACCTCCACATCGTGCCCGATCCCGTCTATGCGTCACTTCCCCAAGAGAAGCTTTTAGGTCTGGTCCAGCCCCAGGCCGGGTGAACGGCATGGCATGAACGAACCGGTCCTTTATCTCATCACACCGTCCAGGATTGAGGACCTCGCGCAGTTTGCTGAGGATTTGAAAGCGGTGCTTGAGGCCGGTCATGGCACCCCGGCCGAGGTCGCGGTGCTGCAACTGCGCCTCAAGGATGTCTCGGATGATACGGTCTTGCGCACAGCGGAGGTGATCGCGCCGATCCTTGCTGAGGCTGATGCGGGTTTCCTCATCAATGACCGGGCTGATCTTGCCAAAAAGGCGGGGGCGGACGGTGTGCATCTTGGCCAAAGCGATGGCTCCCTTGCTGAGGCGCGGAGCCTTCTGGGGGCGGACAAAGACATCGGTGTCACCTGCCATGGAAGTCTGCATCTCGCCATGGAAGCAGGCGAGGCAGGCGCCGACTATGTCGCCTTCGGCGCCTTCTTCCCCACCCAGACGAAAGAGGTGGAGCACCATGCCGAAGTGGAGACGCTCACGAAATGGTCAGAGATGTCTACCGTGCCCTCGGTCGCCATCGGCGGTATCACGGCACAAACGGCAAAGGGTTTGCTTGATGCGGGGGCGGATTACCTGGCTCTCTCCGGCGCGATTTGGAGCCATCATGAAGGCCCCGTCGCAGGACTTCTTGATCTCGCTCGGGGCCTGGCGTGAGCGCTTGCGTGGGCCGGTATCGCCCCGGCCCTCTGCAGTGGTCTCGCATATTTTCAAGCTGGGACCGCGACCAGGACTTGCGCCTGGACGCGACCTGTCCGATGAGGTGAGGGAGAACAAAGGAGGTCCGTTCTGTCTCTATCGGTCCGCATTTTGGGCATTGATCCTGGACTTCGCCGCACCGGCTGGGGCCTTGTGGCAGCCGAAGGCGCGCGGCTGAGCTTCCTTGCCTGCGGCAGTATTGATCCCAAGCCTGGAGCCATCATGGCCCAGCGGCTTTGTGCGCTGGCCGATGCTCTGGACGCTCTGGTGGCGGAGCACCGACCCGATGAGGCCGCCGTTGAGGAAACCTTCGTCAACACGAACCCCCGCTCGGCGCTGAAACTCGGCCAGGCGCGGGGCATCTGTCTTCTCGCCCCCGCTCGGCAAGGTGTTCCGGTGGCGGAGTATGCAGCGAACGTTATCAAGAAGTCCGTGGTCGGTCATGGGCATGCTGACAAAACGCAGATGGCTGCGATGGTCGGGCATCTGCTCCCCGGTGCGCGGGCCACGACGGCAGATGCCGCCGATGCTCTGGCCATCGCAATCTGCCATGCTGCCCATCGCGGCGCACAAAGACTTGCGGCGGTGTCATGATCGGTCATCTTCGAGGGTGTGTACTGAGTGTCGGTGCGGAGACAGCGATCATCGAGGCAGGCGGCGTCGGTTATGAGGTGGTCGCGACACCTCGCGTCTTGGGAAAATTTCAGAGCGGCCAGCCAGCATCCGTCGCGGTGGAGACCTTGGTGGCCGAGACCTATATCCGCCTCGTCGCGTTTGAGACCGAGGACGAACGCCGATGTTTTCGGCTTTTGCAGACCGTGCAAGGGGTCGGTGCAAAAGCTGCCCTGGCGATCTTGCAAGTCTTGAGCCCCGGCGCGCTTCTTGACGCCCTGGCCCTTGGTGACAAGGCGGCGGTGGCGCGGGCGCAAGGGGTGGGACCGAAACTCGCCACACGGATCGTCACGGAACTGAAGGATAAAACGTCAGGGGTTTTTGCTGGCCGTGCGCCGCTTTCGGTGGATGTTCCGACGGCGGTGCTCCCTGCTGGCCATGCCGCCGAAGCGATTTCGGCCCTCGTCAATCTCGGCTATGATGAAGGTGCGGCGCGCGATGCCGTCGTCGCGGCTGGTGCCGAGGATGCGTCATCCGTAGAGGTGCTGATCACGGCGGCGTTGAGGGCGCTGGCGCCGCGATGAACGGTGACCGCATCACGGAAGGCGATCTTCAGCCCCAAGACGATGATGCGGCTTTGCGTCCCAAACGGCTTGATGATTTCATCGGCCAACGGAGCGTCAAGGATAATCTTTCGGTCTTCATTGAGGCGGCTTGCGGGCGCGGCGAAGCGATGGATCATGTTCTGTTCTTTGGGCCACCGGGTCTTGGAAAAACCACACTGGCGCAGATCGTCGCGAATGAGCTCGGCGTTGGGTTTCGCGCCACATCAGGTCCGGTGATCAGCAAGGCGGGGGATCTCGCTGCGCTTTTGACCGGGCTTGAGCCTAGAGATGTTCTGTTCATTGACGAAATTCATAGGCTCACC
>JBCCTG010000058.1:0-8566 GCA_039198735.1 Pseudomonadota bacterium
CCGGCATCGGACAGCAACGCTTTGATGCTCCAGCCTGTGATGAGGCCACCGCGCCTTGAGAGGACATAAGCCACCCCTGCGCCAGCGATCAGGGCACCGGACACCTCCGCAATGGCTGTTGCCGTTGCCAAACCTGTGATGCCAAAATCAAAATGCAGCACCAGGAGGATGCTCAGCCCTGCATTGATGGCGGCCATGGAGGTGGTGACCAGCATCAGTAGCCCTGTGCGCCCCTGGCCCGTGAACCATCCGAGGGCTGCATAAGTGGCAAGAACGAAAGGCGCAGCGAGAAGGCGAACCTTGATATAGGTTGTCATGGCATCGCCTGCGCCCGACGATGCTGCGGTGGTCTCCACAAGGACCAGTTGGGCTAAGGCTGTGATCGGACCGCCGAGGACAGTGAGAAGCAGCCCAACACCGGCGCCAAGCGCGGCGCCTTGCACCAAATGGCTGCGCAAGCGGAATTCATCCTGGGCGCCGTGGGCTTGGGCCGTCAGCCCCGAAAGGCTGATCCGCAGGAAGCCGAACGTCCAATAAAGAAGGGAGAAAACGGCGGCAGCGAGGGACGCGCCGGCCAAGGTGTCTTGAGGAGCCGCGCGCGCCATCACGCCGGCATCAATAAGTCCAAGAAGAGGGGTGACGATCGCGGCAAGGCTCGCTGGCCAGGCGATCTGGAAAGCGGACTTGAGCGTCGCCGTTTGCGGCCCGGCGGCACCCATCGTGCGTCCTTAGAGGCCGAAATTGCCGAATTTGTTTTTGAACTTCGAGACGCGGCCCTTGTCCGAGATTTTCTGCGGACCACCGGTCCACGCCGGGTGCGAGGTCGGATCAATGTCGAGATTGATCACCGCGCCTTCCGATGCATAGGTCGAACGGGTTTGGAACGACGTGCCATCGGTAAGGTTCACCGTGATCATGTGGTAGTCAGGATGGATATCTTTTTTCATCGGATGCAGCCGGCAAGAATTCTTGGAAACGTGGCCGATACCTGCTCGCTCGTCGAAAAGCAAGAGCTGATCCCTGAAGCCTTCCGATCGCGGCTTTGAAGCGCAACGCTCTTGCGATGAAGATCGAGATTGAACCGAAAAGAGAGACGATCACATCTGGTGGTAGGCCTCTATCTATGCTTAACAAAATCACACCCTCATTGCACCTTGCCCCATGGGGGCGGCCTGGTTCTTGAAAGGGTGGGACGAGAACGTCTTTTGGGTGGGTTGATGCGACTGTTTATGCCGATGGTTATCTTGGTCGCAGCGGGCACCTTAGCCGTGGCGGTCATCACGGTTTGGCTCGGCTTCGTTTTTCATCAGTTTGAAGAGTTTGAGGACGCAGGCAGCTTGATTTGCACCCCTGTGGTCGGCATCACGGGTGCCTCGGACATCGAAGGCATCCCCGGCGAAAGCGCTGCTTTCCTATCCGTTTATGATGAGCGCGGCCGTGCCGAGCGCGGCTCCATCGTTCGTTTTGACCTCAACAATCCCCTCGACAGTGCATCCTGGCGCGACCGCACTCTTGGCCGTCCGGGTGTCTTCCGTCCGGGCGGTATTGATCTTTACCAGGAGCGTTTACCCAGCGGGCTTCTGTCTCGCCGTCTTTTCGTGGTCAACAAAGAAGGCCCAGAGATCTTGCTCTTCGATGTCTCGGAGAATGGCGATCTTACGCTGATGCAGCGGATCACTAATGCACGTCTTTTGAGCCCCAATGATGTCGTCGCCACGGGGCCCAATTCTTTTTACGTCACCAATGACACCGCTTCGGGGCGGCAGTCGCTACGCGGTAAGGCTGACTTTTTGTTTGGCTTCAAAACCGGGCAAATCTTTCACTACAGCGGCAGCGATTGGTCGGTGGTGGCGGAGAATTTGAACTTCCCCAATGGCATTGCACTCAGCCCCGATGGCAGTGAGCTGTTTTTGGCGGAGATGCGGGCAGAGGCCATCAGTCGCTTCGATCGCGATCCGGCCACGGATCAGTTGGAGCCTAAGGGGCGTATTTCTCTCGGCGCCTTCCCCAACAATTTGTCCATTGATGCCGCAGGGCGGTTGCTGATCGGATCGATCCCGCAGCCCTTCGCTTATAAGGCATTCACAGAAGCCCTGCGCGAGACGGCGCCGAGCCAGGTGTTGCGGGTCGATGACAACCGTGCCTCCGTCGTCTTCCAAGACACTGGGCGCAGGCTTTCCGGTGCCACGGTGGCCGCATCGGTGGCGGGCCGTACACTGATCGGTACAGGTGGGCATGATCGCTTTTTGATGTGCGCTGGTTCCTGAAATCTGCCCCTGGCAATGCGCCACGATGCGTCCTAGAGCCCCTTGATTGTTCGTGAGGAGGCCTTTGCCCATGCGGTACATTTCAACGCGCGGCGCATCGCCGATTTCCGATTTCGATACGGTGCTGACCCGCGCGCTTGCGCCCGATGGTGGTCTTTATGTGCCCCAAGAATGGCCTGATGCCTTGCCGATTGAGGCCTTCCGAGGTCTGAGCTTCGATGAAATTGCCGCCCGCATCTTGATGGGCTTCGCTGGCGATGCTGTTTCCCTGAAGGAAGCGCGAGGGCTGACCAAAGCGGCCTACGCCACGTTCCGGCATGAGGATGTCGCGCCGGTGGTTCCCTTTCGCGAGAAGGAGCACCTGCTCGAGCTCTTCCATGGGCCGACCTTGGCTTTCAAAGACGTCGCCATGCAACTCATCGCCCGGTTGTTCGAGCGGGATCTTGAACGGCGGGCAGGGCAGATGACCGTGATCGTCGCAACCTCGGGTGACACCGGCGGGGCAGCGGTCTCGGCCCTTGCTGGCCGTAAAAATCTGCGCATCTGTTCGCTTCACCCCCATGAGCGGATTTCCGAAGTGCAGCGCCGCTTCATGACCACCAGCGGGCAGGGCAATGTCCTCAATCTGGCCGTGGAGGGAACGTTCGATGACTGCCAATCCATCGTCAAAGATCTTTTCGCCGATCGCGCTTTTGCCGATGATGTTGCCCTTGGCGGTGTCAATTCCATCAACTGGATGCGCATCGCAGCCCAGGTGACCTATTACATCACGGCCTGTTTGGCACTGCCGCCCGTGGGGCCTGTCCATTTCAGCGTGCCCACAGGAAATTTCGGCGATGTCTATGCTGGCTATGTCGCTAAGAAACTCGGCGCGCCGATCGGCAAGCTGATTGTCGCCGTCAACGAGAACGACATCCTTGATCGTGTCTTGCGCACCGGCAGCTATGAGAAGCTGGGCGTGCAGCCCACCGAGGCGCCGTCCATGGATATCGAGGTGGCGAGCAATTTCGAGCGTCTGATTTTTGAAGCATCGGGCCGTGATGCCGATCTCACGGCCGACCTTATGTCCGACCTCAAAAAGCAAGGAAAATTCAATATTTCTGAGACGCTTCGCGAGGTGATGACTGAACAGTTCCTGTCCTATCGCGCCAGCGCCGAAGACATCGAGGCGCAAATGAAGGCCGCTTATGAAGCGACGGGCATGCTGATCGACCCCCATACGGCAATCGGCACCCATGCCGCGGCGGAGGCCCGCAAAGAGGGCCTCCAAGGGCCCATCGTCACCCTCGCCACGGCGCATCCTGCGAAGTTCCCCCAAGTTGTGGAAAAGGTCACAGGACATCATCCTGACTTGCCCTTCGCTGCAACCGAGCTTTTCGGTCAGCAGGAAATCTTCGACATTTGTCCCAACGACATCGACGCCGTGAAGCAAAGAATGCGCCCCGCTTAAGGTTATCCATTAACAAGACCTGACCCCAAACCTTGCGCTCAAGCCGGTTTCCGGCCAACCTTTGGAAGGTGGGAGTTCAGGTGGATCAACAGTCATGGGCGGTCTAGGCGACGCTTTCTCGTTCTCCGGTTATTCCCAGGCGCTGGCGGTCCAATCCATGATGGCCCCTGCGGATCTGGCGATGGTGGAGACCGGCATTTTGTCCGCTCTTGGCCTGGGCGCCCTTGTTCTTTTCGTGATGGTGATCCTACGCCAGTCGGGGCGTGCGGCTTCGGGGTTTGCGCTGGTTGCTTTGGTGGCGCTGGGGCAAGCTGTTTTGTTTGGCCGGGTGGATTTCCTTACCAGCGGGACGGTGGTGCTGATCACCGCGCTCACCGCCTCGGCGCTGGTGCTGTTCGTCCATGCTGTGATGTTTGCCGGGCAGGACAGCAAAATTGCTCTGACGATCTCCATCGCTTTGATCGCCGCACTCCTTGGTCTGAGTATGATGACTGTTTTGGGCAGGTCTGTTGGGCCGGAGATGACGTTGGCGGTGGTGGCGTCTTGCGTGGCTTCTGTGCTAATGGTGATGGCCGGTATTCTCGGTGATCCTGGCGGCAAGGGCTTTGTTGGCTTCAGCATGTTGCTGGCGCTCCTCGCCTCACTTTTGATGACCAATGCAGCGTCGCCGTTTCTCGATGGTTTTTTCCCCACGGTTCTGCCTGCCATTTTGGTGGCGTCCGGCGTTCTTCTGGCCACCGTCGGCGCACCGTTTCTGGCGGCGAGCCTTGCCGTCCCGGCGCTCCGTGCTGCGCGGCGTGCGGAACATGATGGGTTCGCATCGGGCACGGCACTTTTCGCTGACGATGATGATACAGGCCTTTCGCAGGCCGGGCAGGGGGCTTTCACCCATGCGGCGTCTTTCGATCGCGGCGCGCAGGAGCAGCGGCAAGGTGGTGTCTCTGATCACCATATTTGGCGGGATCAGTCGCAAAACCGCAATGATCATCACCGCGATGCGTTTCCGATTCCGCGTGGGCAAGACAGCGCATCATTTTATGACCAAATGCCCCAAGGTTTTGAGAGGGACCAGCGGCCCAGCTTCGATGGGCACAGCGAACCGGTCTCCAGCCTTTGGCCGCAGGATCATGGATCGGCGGCTCTGGAGGCTGCCAGTGACGAATATATCTGGGATGCCCTGGCGCAGCCCGAGGTCCGTTGCGGCGACGATGTCCTGCGCGCTTGCGGCGCGGAAACGGCAATTGAGCTGAGCCCTGAAGGCATCCGAGCACGGCTTTCTCCCGAGGCGTTGCCTGCCTTCGATGACGAGGTTTTGGGCGGCGGCGATCCTAGGTCAGGGACTTTCTCCGTACGCCTTGCAACACCAGCGGCGAATTTTCTCTTCACGGGACGCCGCCAGGTTGACCATGACGGGATCCTGATGCGGATCGATGGAGCATTCGGGCAAGTGCAGCTTCTGGATCAATCGGTGCCCACGGCCACGCGGTTTGCGACATCATCGGCGCCGCAAGGCCGGGCGTCTGCACCGCATGAAGACAATGCGCCGCCAACCCCCTCTCTCACCCCGGCATTGCAAGGCGCTTTCCGTCCGGTGATGCGGCTTTCCGATCAAGAGGCCATTGGTTTCGATGCGACCCCCCAGATCGCCGTGGTCACCGAAGACAGCGCGCGCGCCATCATTGACGGAGCAGCGCAGCACCTTGCTGCGCTGATTGCTGACAATCCACGCCAGGGACCTTTCGCCATCATCGATGCCAGCCAGATCGACGTGCGACCTGGCGTGATTGCCAGCGCCATCGGTAAAGCGGTGCGCGCCTATGACTTGCCGCGCGGATCGTTCGTGGTCGGATATTCTGTTGGCCGATCGGCGCAAGACGCTTCAGCTTATGTTGCGCAGATGCGTGACATCAAACGGGCTGGCGGCGGCACAGGTCTTATCCTTCGGGGCCTACCGCCGCAAGGCCTAAAGCTTGCTGCTGATATGGTGATCATCAGTGCCCTGGATGTTCCGGCAACCAAGAAGGGCCCCAAAAGGGCTGTCCTCAACAAGCTGTCCAAACGTTTCGGCGGGGCTGTGCTGGTGACCGATATCAAAGACTTGCTTGAAGCAGCGTCTCTGCGCGGTGCCGGTGTGATGTTTGGTGCAGGCCGCGCTTTCCGTGATCAAGAAGCGCCGCAACCGCAATCCATCCAAGAGGCCGAAACCACGCCTACGAACGGTTTGGCGCAAGAGAACCATCGTCAGAGCACGTCGCGCTTTCCCCAATCCTTGCGTGGGCAGGGGCTTCGCTAATTCGTCCTAGTTTGGACGAACGACCTCATCTTCGGCGCCGCTAAGTCTGGAGACGTCGGATATCCCCAAATGGCCAAGAGCCTCGCTCCAAGCGTTTTCAGGTGCACCGAACACGAGGTCCGGCGTGACCAGGGTGCTGAGCCATGCATTGCGGCGGATCTCATCGTCCAACTGATCCGCCGCCCAGCCGGCATGGCCCATCATCAGCATGAAATTCCGCGGCGCCGTGGAGGGCTGACAAATCACCGTCAGCGCATCTTTTGTGGCGGTTAAGCCAATCCCTTCGGCGATCAGCAACGTCGCATCGGTCCGGTAGTCAAGGGAATGGATCACCGCCCCGCGTTCCATATCCACAGGACCCCCGAAAAAGACAGGGACGTCCTTGACGTCCTCGCTTCCCTCGATATCCATGTCGGAGAGCGCATCGGCGACGTTCAAATTCCGAATGGGCTTGTTGAGGATCACACCGAAAGCATGGTCGTCATCATGGCTGCAAATCAGCACCACGGACTGGGCAAAAGGCGAATCGTCAAGATGCGGCATGGCCAAGATCAAACGTCCGGCAAAGCCCAAAGAGAGATCGACCGAGGGAAAATCGGGATGCGTCATATCCGAAAAGTAGCGCGAGGCCAGCGACACTCAAGGGCTTGTCTCTTACGAGAATGCCGCACTGCGATCAGGGTCTTGCATTGGCGGGCTGCTTACCCTCAAGGCCGCGGCATCACCAGGAGGTCACGATGATCGAAACCGGACAAACCGTTCCCAACACCCATGTTTTCGAAGCCACCAATGAAGGCCCGAAACCCATCAACACCGACGAGCTTTTCTCAGGCAAGAAGACGGTGTTCTTCGCGGTGCCAGGCGCGTTCACGCCGACGTGCTCGGCCAAGCACCTGCCTGGCTTTGTGGAAAAGGCCGACAGCTTGCGCGCCAAAGGCATGGATCAGGTCGTCTGCATGTCGGTGAACGACGCTTTCGTCATGCAAGCCTGGGGCGATGGTGCCGGCGCGGATGGCATTGTCATGCTCGCCGATGGCAATGGCGCCCTGACCCGTGCGCTTGGCCTGGAAATGGATGGGGAAAGTTTCGGCATGGGTACACGGTCCCAGCGTTTTGCCATGGTCCTTGATGGAACCAAGGTCACGCAGCTTTTCGTGGAAGAGCCCGGTGCGTTTATGGTGTCGTCGGCCGATCACGTCCTGGCCAATCTGTAACCACAATCTTCACCACACCTGGCATGGGGGCTTTGCAAAACGCCAAACCTCTGCTCATCTTATCAGGATGGCGGCTGATATCACCCATACCGAGTTGGAAAGACCGGTCCCCGGACCGTTTCGGACCCAGGCCATTGTCAGCTCTGTCGTTTTCACGACAGGGGCTTTCTTGGCAGCGGCCGTGTTTCTTGCGGCTTTGCTGGTATCGCTGCCGCTCATGCTGGCAGCGAGCCTCACGCTTGATGCGGAGCGCCGTTCCGGCCGGAGAGGGTGGCAAGAGCTGGAAGCGCCTGCCGCTTAGAGCCTATTCAATGATCGTCTGGTCATTAAATAGACTTTGGGTTTTTGATGGGTCGCCTTTTCGAACCGCCAAACTGACATCACTTTGGCTGAAAACGGTCTGGAACAACGCTTTAACCAAGCTTCCCGTCGCCATCGGGGTCCAGGAATTTGTGCAGGTGGACGATAAAATAGCGCGTGTGGGCGCTGTCCACCGTGGCTTGCGCCTTGCTGCGCCAGGCTTTTTCAGCCTCGGCAAAATTGGGGAAGATGCCGACAATATCGAGCTGATCGAGGTCGCGGAAGCGCGCTTCCTGCGGCTCCGTCAACTCACCGCCGAAAACGAGGTGAAGGAGTTGCGGTGCATCGTCGCTCATAGGGTTTCACCTTAAGGTTGAAGGGTTCGAAGATCGCTAGGCAAGTGTGCCAGACGATTGATCACTTTTGGGTAAAGCGGCGCTGCGGTGCACACAAGCGCGGGTTGAACAGGCTCGGCTTGGCAAAAGCGAAAGGGGCGCTTGAGGTGATCACTGGCCAGGGCGCCGGCTTCTTTGGCGATGAGTGCACCCGGCGCCACGTCCCAGTCGGCTTTTCTCGCAAGAGCAATCGTGCCGTCAGCAACACCAGAAGCGACGAGCGCCATGCGGTAGCTGGTGGAGTTTTTGTAGATCACATCCATCGCGGGCCAAGCATGCGGCCAGCTTGGGTGATCGAACATGCGCCGCTGGCCGATCATGCGGCTATCTTGAAGCGTCGATTGGTGACTGGCCCTGATGGTCTCATCATTGAGGCGCGCGCCTTGACCGAGTGCCGCATCGAACATCTCATCCTTGGCCGGACAATAAATGACCGAAGCCACCGTCTCGCAGCCCTCGCAAATGGCGATGCAGACGGTGAACTCCTCCTCACCGCGCAAAAAAGCGCGGGTGCCGTCGATGGGGTCGACAATGATGGTACGCTGAGCATGAAGGCGGCTCTGGTCATCGACGGTTTCTTCGGACAGCCAACCGTAATCGTTCCTGATACCGCTTAAGAGCACCTCTTGCAGGAGGCTATTGGCCGC
>JBCCTG010000059.1:0-8550 GCA_039198735.1 Pseudomonadota bacterium
CTCGTCATCAGAAACAAAACCGCCATGCACGCGGGTGAGACGACCACCGCCCGCCATATACAGCATGTCGCCCTGCCCCAAAAGTTGCTCGGCACCCTGCTCACCCAAGATGGTGCGCGAGTCGATTTTCGAGGTCACCTGAAAACTGATCCGGGTCGGGAAGTTCGCTTTGATCGTCCCTGTAATGACATCCACCGAGGGGCGCTGGGTGGCCATGATGAGGTGGATACCCGCCGCCCGCGCCATTTGCGCCAGGCGCTGGACCATCATGTCGATCTCTTTGCCGGCGACCATCATCAGGTCAGCGACCTCGTCGATCACCACGACGATGTAGGGCATTTTCTCTTCGTCGAGGACTTCCTCGTCATAGGTGGGCTCACCGGTGTCCGCATCATAGCCCGAATGCACCTTGCGGGTCAGGGGCTCACCGCTTTCCAGCGCTTCGGCCACCCGGTCATTGAAGCCGTGGATATTCCGAACACCAACCTTCGACATCCGCCGGTAGCGCTCCTCCATCTCCTTGACGGTCCATTTGAGGGCCACCACGGCTTTGCGCGGCTCGGTCACCACCGGCGCCATGAGATGCGGAATGCCTTCGTAGACGGAAAGCTCCAGCATCTTGGGATCCACCATGATCATTTTGCAATCCTCCGGCGTCAGACGGTAGAGGAGCGACAGGATCATGGTGTTGATGCCCACCGACTTGCCCGAACCCGTGGTCCCGGCAATCAGCAAATGAGGCATCTTGGCAAGGTCGGCATATTGCTGCTCACCGCCGATGTCCTTGCCAAGGGCGATGGTCAGCGCCTTGCCTTCCGTGAACTCTTGGGTGGTCAGCATCTCGCGGAAATAGACCATTTCGCGGTCGTCATTGGGAAGCTCGATACCGATAGCGTTCCGCCCAGGGACGACCGCCACGCGGCAGGCCACCGCGGACATGGAGCGGGCAATATCATCGGCGAGGCCAATCACCCGCGAGGATTTGGTTCCGGCTGCGGGCTTCAGCTCATAAAGCGTGACCACGGGGCCAGGACGCACACCGACGATCTCGCCGCCGATTTTGAAATCCGCGAGCACCCGCTCCAGCATCCCGGCGCGCTGCTCGAGGTCCTTGTCGGCCAGGACTTTGCGGTCTTTCGACGAAGGCGCCTTGAGAAGATGCACACCGGGGAATTCGTAAGCATCGCCAGGCTTACGGGTCGTGGGCACGGCACGCTTCACCGGTCTGACTTTACGCACTTCGCGCACATCCCGGACGATGCGGTTCTTCTCGGGCTGAGGAGGAGCGTCCTGCGACTCGTCATCGAGGGCGGGAACAGCGGCGAAGGGGTTCGTCTCGACCGCAGCCTCCTCTTCGCTGGCATCACCATCGGTGAGCGGAGGAAGCGCCAGCAAAGCCTCTGCCTCCTCAGGCTTAGACGTGAGGCGCTCGATCTGAAGCTCGGCGAAGCTACGGCTCACCTGCCAGGCATAGCGGATGACATCGGCAGCGGCGATCACATGGGCCCAGCGGGTGCCCCCTGCGAAAAAGAGAAGGCTTGCCCCCGCCATCAGGAGAAGGGCGGCAGCCGCCATCCGCGGGAAGGGGATGAACACCGCGCGTAGAGCCGCCTCGGCGCCGCCAATCAAGCCGTCACCGATCAACCCGCCAAGGCTGACCATATAAGGCCAATCAAGACTGCGCGGCATGGCTGCGATAAAACCTGCGAAAACGCATGTGCCCAAGGGAAGCGCCAGGGCCTTGAGCCACGCTGAAGCCGGCGTTTTCTGGGCCGGTGTACCATAGATCACAGCATCAAGGCCCCAAAGGCTGAGAATAAGAAGCGCAGGAAGCGCCCCGCCACCCAAAAACTGCAAAAGAATATCAGCGATCACCGCCCCCAAAGGACCGGCCGCGTTGCTCACCAAGGTCCGGCCCGTCGCCGTGGAGAGGCTCGGGTCGGAGACATCGAAGGTCACAAGGCTGATCAATCCCAAAAGCGCAAGGCTGATCAGCGCAAGGCCGCCAAGGCGCGAGACGAGCCGCTTGGCAGCGATCTGGGCCTCCACCTTGGGATCAGGTTTGCGTGCGGTTTTGGTGCGGGGCACGGGCGCGGGGGTTCTCCGGCAAGAGCTTTCAAAGCCTTCAAACGCCATCCTTGGTTAAGACCCCATTTAAGCCTTCTCACCGGTTCGTTGTTGGCGGCAAAGGCGATTTCTTCATTGCATCTTCATGGACGGTCGTGCAGAGCCCATGCAGCATTATTGGAATGCGGCGCACCGGCTTGGCCGCGTGAATCTCTCGTACTGGTGACGGTCCGTTAGAGCTAAGCCCCCAGCGCCTCGCATCATCACGCAACCCCGTCACGCGGGTTGCCTCCTTGAAAACTGTTTGACCCCGGTCCCTTGGCCCTTGCGCGCATGGCGCTTTTGGTCCTTGGACCTTTGGAACCTTTTGTTTTGACCAAATTCAACGATCTCGCCCTTTGTGAACGTGTGCTGCGCGGTGTCACCGCTGAGGGCTATGAGACCCCCACACCCATCCAGGCCCAGGCCATTCCGCATCTTCTTGAAGGCCGCGACCTTCTCGGCATCGCCCAGACAGGCACCGGCAAGACAGCGGCCTTCGCCCTTCCCACCCTCAACCACATCGCCACGGTGAAGGCGCCGAAGCAGGAAAAATCCGTGCGCGGCCTTATTCTCGCGCCGACACGGGAGCTGGTTGCGCAAATTGCGGAGAATTTCCGTAAATATGCCACCTCCGTACGTTGCCGCACCGAAATGGTGGTGGGCGGTGTACCGATCAATCGGCAGATCCGTAAGCTGCATCGCGGCTGCGATGTTCTTGTGGCGACGCCAGGCCGTTTGCTCGACCTCTCCGACCGGGGCGCCATTGATTTGAGCCATGTGGAGGTCCTGATCCTCGATGAGGCTGATCAGATGCTCGACATGGGCTTTATCCATGATCTCAAAAAGATCATGGCCAAAGTGCCCGATGCACGGCAGAGCCTTCTCTTCTCCGCCACTATGCCCAAGTCGATCGCCGACCTTGCGGCGCAGTACCTCAAGGACCCCGTGAAAGTCTCCGTTACACCGGAAAGCACCACGGCCGAGCGGGTGACCCAAGGCGTCCTGCATGTGGCCCAGGCCAACAAAGCGAAGATTTTGAGCACGGTTCTCAAAGGAGAGGATGTGGAGCGCGCCTTGGTCTTTACCCGTACCAAACACGGCGCCGACAAGGTCCTCCGTATGCTGGCGCAAAGCGGGCTGAAAGCCGAAGCTATCCACGGCAACAAAACCCAAAGCCAAAGGGCGCGAAGCCTCAAGGCCTTCAAATCGGGCGAGTGCTCGATCCTCGTGGCCACCGATATCGCCGCGCGGGGCATCGATATTGACGGCATCAGCCATGTGGTGAATTTCGAGATGCCCAACGTACCCGAACAGTACGTGCACCGCATTGGCCGGACAGCGCGGGCAGGCCGGGAGGGTTATGCGCTCTCGCTGGTCGCCGATGACGAGATTTACTACCTCCGCGCCATCGAAAAGATCACGGGGCAGATGATCGACGTGCTCTCGCCGCCTGCGGGCTGCGCCGATGTCGTGCTTCCCACGCCGGATCGCAACGCACGGGTGATCAAACCCAAAGGTCCCGCCGGTCGCGGCGGCGGCCAACAACGGCCCCCGCGCAAAGCCAAACCTGGCGCCGGCAAAGCGGGCGGCAAACCGCAGCACGGCAAACCTCAGGCCAAGGCACGCCGCAAACCCCGGCCTAAGCGCCAGGCGGCCCACGCCTGAACCGGGCCAAACGCCGCTTTGCTTGAGCGCCATCAGGCGCTTAAGTCCTCTTTATGACACGTTCTTATGACATAGCCGTGGTGGGTGCCGGGCTTGCCGGGCGCCTCATGGCCCTGGGCCTTGATCACGCCGGATTTTCGGTGGTGCAGATCGACCGCAGCGCGAACCGGGACGCCCCCGACGATGGGCGCACCACGGCCCTCTCTTACGCTGCCGTCAGGCTGTTTCGGCGCTTGGGGCTATGGGATAGCCTTGAGGACAAGGCCGAGCCGATCACAGACATTCTCGTCTCGAACGGTGAGCCCCGTGACCGTTTCCGCCAGGGCGGCCTCACCGGCGGTCAGCTTCATTTCCCCTCATCCCTTTTGGGAGAAGGCGAAACGGGTGAGCCGGCATTGGGCTACATCGTCGAGAACAAAGATCTGCACACGGCCATGGCCGGCGCGCTTTCGTCGTCAAAGGTCACGGCGATGTTCTGCACAGAGGTTGAGCATTTCTCCGGTCGGACGATCACCTTCCAGGATGCTAAAACGCTTTCCACGGATCTTCTTGTGGCCTGCGACGGTCGGCACTCACCGCTCCGGGCCAAGATGAATATGCAGATTCTGCGATGGGGCTATCCGCAGACGGGGATCATCGTCAACATCGCCCATGAGAAGCCCCACAACGGCGTGGCCCATGAGGTCTTCTACCCCGATGGCCCTTTCGCTATTCTTCCCATGCGGAACAATCAGTCTTCTCTCGTCTGGACCGAAAGAGAACGCGCGGCGGCGAGCTATCTTGCTCTTTCCGATAGCGATTTTCTGGAGGCCCTGAGGGAGCGTGTGGGTGATCATCTGGGCGCCATCGAAGTCGTCAGTGAACGGCAGAGCTACCCGCTTTCGCTCATGTACGCCCCCAAACTGATCGCACAACGTTTCATTTTGGCCGGTGATGCCGCCCATGGCATCCACCCCATCGCCGGGCAAGGTTTCAACCTCGGCATCAAGGACGTGGCGGCCCTGGTCGATGTCTTGACCGAAGCGCGGGGAGCGGGCCTTGATATCGGCCATGGCGCGGTGCTGGAGAATTACGACCGCTGGCGCCGGCTCGATGGCACGGCCCTTTCTTTGGGGACGGATGTTCTGAACCGCCTGTTCTCGAACACCTGGGGACCTTTGAAACATGCCCGCGGCTTAGGGCTCGCCGCCGTACAAAGGATCGATCCCCTACGGAAGGTCTTCATGCGCCTCTCGGGAAGTGACCTGGGTGATCTGCCGCGGTTGATGCAGCGGCTTTAAGTCGTCACCGATGTGCGTACCCATTCGGCGTAGGCTTGTGACGCGCTCATCATCGGCAGGACGATCACCTCCGGCACATCGTAAGGATGCACCTCCTCCACCCTTGCCATCAAGCGGTCTTGCGCGGCTTCTGTTGTCTTCATCTCCAGGCGCCATTCGTTGGTCGCCTCTTGGCGGCCTTCATAAACGTAATGGCTTTCGCAAGAGAGGATCTGCACACAAGCGGCGAGGCGCTCCTCCACCATGCGGCGGGCCATGGCTTGCGCTGTAGCCTTGGAATCCACGGTGGTGACGATGATGACCAGTTGCATGAAAGCCTCCGCTTGAACCCAAACGCGCGCGCCCGTACATGCGGCGCTCCCGTCAGTTTAAGAGAGACAACGCGCATGAGCGAGACGAACGGTCACGCCCCCGACGATAAACCCTTAGCCGAGGACAGCGCCGCGCCCCAAGAGACGGCGGCACCCAAGGCCGATATCCCTGAGCATCTCACCGATGCGGCTCTCGATGGGGGCAAGGTAAAAGAGATTGCCGAAGCGCGCATCGCCGAGTTGCAAAAAGAGATCGAGGCCGAAAAAGAGCGCGCCCTGCGTCTCGCCGCCGAGCTTGAGAACACCCGCCGCCGGGCCGACCGCGAAAAATCCGAAGCCGCCAAATACGGCATCAGCAGCTTTGCCCGCGATCTTCTGTCCGTGGCCGATAACTTCGCCCGCGCCCTGGAACTTGCCCCCGAAGACCCCGCCGAGATGGACAAAGAGGGCTTCAAAGGCCTCATCAACGGTCTACGGATGACCGAGAAGGAGCTGATCACCGTCTTTGAACGGAACGGTATCCAGCGCGTGGAGCCCAAAGGCGAGAAATTCGATCCGAACATCCATCAAGCCATCGCGCAAGTGCCCGGCAATGGCGAGCCGAAAGATCATGTGGTCGACGTCGCAGCGCCAGGTTTCGTGATCAACGACCGGGTCATCCGCGCCGCCATGGTGACGGTCTCAACAGGGGCGAACGCCAAAACCGAAGAGTCCGGCACAAACTGAGACACACCTAAAAACAAGGCTTGCCTAAAGCCCTCTTTTTGCCCGTTATCAGCGCAGTTTGGGGGGCTTTCCTATGTTGAGTGTGTTGGCTGCGGCGGTCGTCGCTGCATCGTTTGATCCTGCGGCCGCATTTGGCCGCCTGCCTTTTTTCGATGACATCGAGGTGTCGCCTAAGGGGGAGCGCTTCGCAGCAATAGCCAGTACCAATGGTCAGACAGGTCTGGCCATCTATGAGCTGACAGGCGGTCAAGGTTTCTCGCGTTTCGTCACTGAGAGTGAGAACCTCAAGGTTCGCAATTTCTTTTGGAAACGCGATGATCGATTGGTGTTCTCCATCGCTGTACCGTCCTCGCGCTACGGGACCGACACGGTGGAGACGCGTCTGCTCGCGATGAGCCCCGATGACGATGACATCGACGCACTTTTTCGTCACCCGCGGGACAAGGGAACTCTTCCTGTGCAAATCCAAGATCGGGTGGTGTCTGCGTTCCATCATGATCCAGAACACATTGTGGTGGAGTATTATCCAAAAGGAAGCCAGGATATCGCTCTTTACCGGGTGAATGTCGACAAGTCTGGACGCCATCGTCAGATTGAAGGCACCAAGATAGGCAGTCGCGATTTCTACACCGACGCCAAAGGCGAAGTGCGCGCCTGGAGCGGTCTGCGCGGCGAGCGCCTGCCGCGTCTTTCCTTCATGATGGCTGATGGAAAATGGCGTGATTTCTCCCACCGAGTTGCCGAGGACCAACCCAATTTCCGCATTGCGGGTTTTCCCAACAGCCCGAACAAAGCCTTCGTGCTCTCCGATCATGAAACGCCAACCATGGCGCTTTACGTCTTCGACATCGACACCGACAGTTTCGGCCAACAGCTTTTCAGCCATCCGACAGCTGATGTTTACGGCGTGCGTCAGCGCATCTCCGACGGCGCCGCCTACGGAGCAGTGTTCGCAGGCGAAGACAGCCGCGTGCACTATTTCAGCGACAACATCATTCGCGATATGACGAAGATCATCTTCGAACGTGTTGGCGGCGATAACGTCTCTTTCCGGGGGATGAACCCGCAACAGACGATGGCGGTGTTCTACGTCTCGTATGAGGGTCGGCCTGGACGCAACTATATTTTCGACATCGAGAATATGAAAATCATAAAGCTCCCGCCGCTTTATCCCGAACTGGAAAATGTGCCGCTGGGCCAGGTGATTTCAGCAAGTTACAAGGCGCGCGATGGGCTGACCATCCCCGCCTATGTCACCCTCCCGCCGGGTGTGAGCACCCTTGCCGCTGCGCGAAACCTACCCTTCGTGGTTCTGCCCCATGGCGGACCCAATGCGCGTAATTTCAGCGGCTTTGACTGGAGAGCGCAGTACCTTGCGCACAAAGGCTACGGCATTTTGCAAATGAACTTCCGCGGCTCCACCGGGTACGGAGCGGAGTTCATGAAAGCTGGCGACAAGGAATGGGGCCAAGCCATGCAGGACGACATCACCGATGGAACGCGGTGGTTGATCGACCAAGGCATGGCGGACCCTGATCGATTGGTGATCATGGGCGGCTCTTATGGCGGCTACGCGGCCCTTATGGGGGCGGTGAAAACGCCCGATCTTTTCACATGCGCGATCTCGATCAACGGCGTCTCGAACCTCTTGGATCTTGTCAGTGACCGGCGGTCCTATGTCGATGGCGCGTACAGTACGCGGCATATTGGCCGCCTTTGGGGTGACCGTGCGATGCTGCGCGAGAATTCGCCCAGCCGACAGGCTGATGCCATCAATGTGCCAGTGCTTCTGATCGCAGGGGAAGACGACCGGGTGGTGCCCGCCGACCAATCAAGCCGCATGCATCGCGCCATCAAGAATGCCAACGGCCAATCGACGCTCGTCAAATTGCCTGAGGGCAATCATTATCTTAGTGTCGGTCAAAATCGCATCACGGCCCTGCGCGCCATTGGAGACTTCCTGCCGCAGTGCCAAAGGAGCTGAGGCTAAAAAATCGCCCTTCGGTTTTTTGCGCTAAGGCGTGAAAGTTTTTCTCTTGAGGCCAAGAGAGGCGTTGAACCTCGCGTAGAATTTCACCACATGAGCCGATGCGCGCGGGGGGGCTTTCCCTCGCGAACCCCTGAAGACCTATTGAAACGACAGGGGCTGCACAGGCCGGGGGCCTGACCCCGGACCCGGCATCCGCAGCCCGCTTGAAGGAGATAAAGAGCTATGGCCAAAGTGATTGGCATCGACCTTGGAACGACGAATTCTTGCGTTGCCGTGATGGAAGGCAATGAGAGCAAAGTGATCGAGAACGCCGAAGGCCTGCGCACCACGCCGTCGGTCGTTGCCTTCAATGACGAGGGCGAGCGCCTGATTGGCCAGCCCGCCGTGCGCCAGGCGGTGACGAACCCTGAGAACACATTTTTCGCGATCAAACGCTTGATCGGCCGCACCTTCGACGACCCAACGGTCA